>CANQEK010000071.1 GCA_947594985.1 uncultured Clostridia bacterium | reverse complement strand
AATTGAAAATATAGATAAAATAATTAATATAGATCAATCACCTATTGGTAGAACACCACGTTCAAATCCAGCTACTTATACAGGTGTTTTTGATATAATTCGTGATATATTTTCTGAAACTAATGAAGCAAAAATGAAAGGATATCAAAAAGGAAGATTTAGTTTTAATGTTGAAGGTGGAAGATGTGAGGCTTGTCAAGGTGATGGTGTAATTAAAATAGAAATGAATTTTTTACCAGATATATATGTACCATGTGAAGTTTGCAAAGGAAAAAGATATAATAGAGAAACATTAGATGTAAAGTATAAAGGAAAAAGTATCGCTGACGTATTAGATATGACTGTAGAAGAAAGCTTAGAATTTTTTAATAACATACCTCGAATAAAACAGAAAATTCAGACGTTAGCAGATGTTGGATTAGGTTATATAAAACTGGGACAACCATCAACAACATTATCTGGTGGTGAAGCACAGAGAGTTAAACTTGCTACAGAACTTTCAAAGAGAGCAACAGGCAAAACGTTATACATTTTAGATGAACCTACTACAGGTTTGCATATAGCAGATGTTCATAGATTAGTTAATATTCTACAAAGATTAGTAGATTCAGGAAATACAATTTTAGTAATTGAACATAATTTAGATTTAATAAAAACAGCAGATTATATTATAGACTTAGGACCAGAAGGCGGATTTAATGGGGGAGAAATTGTAGCAGTTGGTTCTCCTGAGCAAATATGTAAAAATGAAAAATCTTATACAGGAATGTTCTTAAAAAAATATTTAAATATTGAATAGAAAATAAAGTTATTTAAAAAAAGAAAATAGGTTACTAATTAAATAGAATAATGTTATTTGAAATTTTAATATTAATTTTAAATCCCTCTTCAAAAGAAGAGGGATTTTCTTAAAAAGTATCTATTTAAACAATACCAATATACTTAAAAATAAGTATATTTAATTAGAAAATATTAATGACTTAAATTATGTTTTTTCTGATTATTAGTAAAGCTTAAAAAGTTACTATTTAAAACAAACTAATTTCTTGATGATGAGTCATTGTTGTTGTTATTATTGTTGTTATTATTTGAATTATTTGATTTATTGTTTTTCTTTGACATCTAAGAAAGCACCTCCTTTTGAATAGTAATATTATTTGCATTTTTAAAAAAAATATACATTTTAAAATTTAGAAAAAATTAACAAAAATAAAATGTGAAAAAATTTACTTGTAAAATAACTCCAATAAACATATGTTAGAGGCAATATTGATAATAACTTTATTTGACTAAAATGAACCTGTATGATATAATATTTAGGATAAAATATTTGTAAAAGGAGATTTATCTTTTTATGCAGAACAAAACTTTTGGCCCAGACTATAAACAACTCATGGATCTTGATTTAACACATTATTGGCTGAAAAATAGAAAAAAGGATAATTCAAAAAATACAGGTGATAAAAATAAAACAGCAGAACAGATAGGTTTGGCAAATCGTGCCATAAAGTTGCAAAAAGAGATGGACGAGTACAGTGAGGCTTTTATAAAAAAGAATGGCTACGAAAGTAGCTTGAAAGACAAAAGTCTTGAAATAGCACATGACATTGTAATACTTGTTAAAGCTGTTTCCTACAAAAAGAAAGCAAAGGAAATGAGTATTTTACTAGGCAATTATGAAGGGGATTTTTTGATGTTGGTGTTTGAGAAATCGACGACAATACCAATTTATCAGCATAATTACAAAAATCCTCTAGGGAAGGAGCGTTTTTTCATAGCAGTCAATTACCTATTCAAAGAAGTCGTAAATGAGCTCGCAAAAGAACTTCAGATAAAAACAAAGATTTTTCAGAAATCTGGTTCTGATGAGAGTTATTTAGTTCTTTTTGGGAGAATTACTGTGTTATTGAATTAATAGATACCTTATCAATTATCCATATCTCCTTTCAGAGACAGGTTGCAATATACCTGTCTCATTTATTTTATAAAATTTAAATACTATTGAAGTATATCAATTGTTTTGATATAATACTATCAGTTAATTATATATAAGAGGTTAAAATGGAAAATTTAGTAATTGGGATAGAAGGATTAGTAGGAGCTGGAAAAACAAGTATTTGTAGAAAGCTTATTAATACTATTCCTAATACGGTTCTATTAAATGGTGGAAATTTATATAGAACTATTGTTTATTCTATGATGCAAAATGGAAGTAAATTAGAAATTTTAAAAAAACAAGGCAAAAATTTAGATATAAAAAAAATGATGGATTTTTTTAAAATACAAATAAAAATTGAAAATAATGAAACAATAATATATAAAGATGGAAATAAAGTAAATGAAGAAAATATTCAATCTAAAGAAACATCTATTGCAGTATCTACTATCGGAGGAAGTGCTGATAATAATAGTCTTTTTATTTTCGCTAGAAGTCTTATAGACGAATTAAAAGAAAAATATAATGTTATTGTCTCTGGAAGAAGTGTAATGAAAATATATCCTAAATGTGATTATCACTTTTTTATTATAGCTGAATTAGAAGAACGAGTTAGAAGAAAATGTATTCAATATAATAATAAAGAAAAAACAGATGACATTAGAGAAAATATTATAAAGAGAGATGAAATGCAAAGAAAAGCGGGTTTTTATGAATATAGCTCTATTACAGAAGAAATAGATGTTACAAATTGCAAGTCAATAGAAGAATCAGCTAAGCTTGTATTAAGCAAAATCAAATTACCGGAAATGGTTTAATATAAGGAGGGTGTAATGGATTACATAAATCATAAATTAGTTGAATTTAATAAATATCTAGTAGGGAGAAAAGTAGCTATAATAGGAGTAGGAGTTAGTAATATTCCTTTAATAGATTATTTACATGATTTAAAATCAGAAGTTACAATATTTGATGGAAAAGAAATTGATGATATTGATAATAAAATAGTAAATAAAATAATAGATTATGGAATGAAATTTTCTTTTGGAAAAGGATATTTGGAAAAATTAAAAGGATTTGATATCATTTTTAGATCACCTAGTTGTCTTCCAACAATACCAGAATTAGTTGCAGAACAAAAGCGTGGTACAATAATAACTACAGAAATAGAAATGGTTATAGAATTGTGTCCTTGTTTAGTAATTGGTGTTACTGGAAGTGATGGAAAAACTACTACAACAACTTTAATTTATGAAATTTTAAAAGAAGATGGATATAATTGTTTTTTAGGTGGTAATATAGGTATACCATTATTTACTAAAATTGGAGAAATGATGCCAGATGATGTTGTAATATTAGAATTAAGCAGTTTTCAATTAATGAATATGAAAATAAGTCCTAAAATATCAGTTATAACAAATATAACTCCAAATCATTTAAATGTGCACAGTAGTATGGAAGAATATATTGAAGCTAAAAAGAATATTTTTAAATATCAAGATAAAGATGGATTATTAATTTTGAATTATGATAATGAAATAACAAGAGAATGTGAAAAAGAAGCACCAGGCAAAGTAGTATTTTTTAGTAGTAAAAATAAAATTTCAGATGGTTATTTTGTTGATACTGAAGATGGTAAAATTAAAGTATGTGAAAATGGACTAAGAAAACATTTTTTTGATACTAGATATATGAAACTTAGAGGTGTTCATAATTTTGAAAATGCTTGTTGTGCAATAATTGCAACAAAGAATTTAGTAAAAAAAGAATCTATAGATAAAGTTCTTACTGAGTTTAAAGGTGTAGAACATAGATTAGAATTAGTTAAGGAAACTAAAAATAGGATTAAATGGTATAATGATTCTGTAAGTTCAAGTCCTACTAGAACTATAGCTGGTTTAAATGCATTTGCATTAAAAAATATTATTTTAATTGCAGGTGGTTATGATAAAAATTTAGATTATACTGTTTTAGCAAAACCTATTCTTAATAATTGTAAATCATTAATATTAATAGGTCAAACTTCTGAAAAAATTGAAAAAGCAGTAAGAAATGAATTAAAAAAGACTAACTTAGAATTTCCAATATACAAATGTGAAACCTTAAAACAAGTAGTTGAAAAAGCTAATAATATTGCTGTTCAAGGTGATATTGTTTTATTTTCACCAGCTAGTGCTAGCTTTGATATGTTTAAAAACTTTGCAGAAAGAGGAGAAATTTTTAAAAATTATGTTAAAGAAATTGTAAGATAATCACTATTTTATAGATATTTTGTCAAATATTAGTGAATTTACTTGCATATATATTATCATATTTTTTAACATTAATTCATATAATGTTAAAAAGGAGGTATGATATGTTTTATAATAACAACGATAATTATATGCAAGACTTATATTTCTACAATCAGATACCAAACGGTACATATAATCCATATATGAATCAAATTTCAAACAATCAAAATCCGTATATTGCAAATGGAATGGTACAAAATAACATGAATAGTATGATGCCTAATAATATGAATGGTATGATGGCAAATAATATGATGCAAAATGGCATGTATCCTAATCAGAATTTAAATAATTTATATCCAAGTCTTTATAGGGTTATGATGCCAGTTATTTCAAGGGTTATTTCAAGCAATAATATTCAATTTTTAAATGAGGATACACTTAATAATATGGTTGATACGGTTTTTAATATTGTAGATGGTCAGATTGATTATGATGATAATAATATGAGTGAAAGAAATGTTCAAACGGAAAGTACTGTAACGCAAAACACTTCTTCGACTTCTAATAATTCAGGAAGTGCTTCTAGAACAACAGATTCAAGACAGACAACAAATTCTCAAACTACTAGTTCAAGAAGTAATAGAAATGATAAGTTACTTAGAGATATTATTAAAATTCTTATTTTGAGGGAATTGTTATCTCGTAATCAAAATTTTACAAATTCTCAAATGTTTAATCAAACTTCATATTATCCAGCAAATCAATGTAATATGAATTATTAAAGTAAAAATTCATATTTAAATTGATAATTTATATTATAGCAATTATTTTAATTTTTACTATAGTAATTACTATAAAAAATACCT
This sequence comes from uncultured Clostridia bacterium, assembly GCA_947594985.1. Classification (GTDB taxonomy): domain Bacteria; phylum Bacillota; class Clostridia; order TANB77; family CAG-508; genus Scatovivens. The sequence goes on along the minus strand of CANQEK010000071.1, from coordinate 2,759 downwards.
TAATTCTTAAAATTAAGGTATTTTTTTGGTTTTCTTGAATATAATTTTAATTATAGGATATAACAAAAAGAAAATTTAATTTAAAAATTAATATTACTGCTAGTTTATTAATAATATCAAAAATATAAGTAAAGATAGGAGTTTTTAGATGGATTATTTAGGAATATTAAAAAAGTCTTTAATTGGATTTTTATTTGTAATTCTTTTTATTGTTATATGTAGACTTTGTATTTTTTATATTCCTTTTTTAATAGCTTATATTATTTCATTAATAATTGATCCAGTAATTAAATGGTTAAATAAGAGGACAAACTTTAGTAGAAAAATAAATAGTATAATTGTATTAATATGTATTTTTTCCATTATTATAGCTTTAATTATTTTTGGAGGAGTAAAATTAGTATCAGAGACTACAAATTTACTAAAAGGTTTAAATACATATGTTGAAAAAACTCTTAATTTTATTAATGAAAAAACCTCTAAGATAAATTTTGAAAATTTGAATATATCTGATGAAGTTATGAAAATTTTTGAAGGCTCAACTACTGATTATTTAAATACTATAACTAATTATGTCAAAAATTTACTTAATAAAATTTTACAATATATAACATCTATACCTAATATGTTTATTAATATTATAATAACAATATTAGCAACATATTTTATTACAACAGATAAATTTTATATTTTAGATAGAATGGAACATCACTTATCAAAGAAAATGATGGGCAAGATTATTACGCACACAAAGGAAATAACTACAACTCTAGGTGGATATATTAAGGCAGAGATTACTTTAAGTATAATTACTTTTTTAATTGTTTTAACAGGGCTAAATATTTATTATTTATTAGGTATGGAGATTGAATATCCTATTTTAGTAGCTGTTCTTATAGGATTTGTTGATGCACTTCCAATTTTAGGAGCTGGCGTTGTTATGATACCTTGGGCTTTTATTTTATTTGTCAATAATAATGTTTCTTTAGCTCTATCAATACTAGGATTATATATTTTTATAGTAGTTGTTAAACAATTACTAGAACCTAAACTTGTTAGCAATAATATTGGAATCCATCCTATATTTACTCTTTTAGCAATGTATACAAGTTTTAAAATTATAGGAATAATAGGACTTTTGGTCCGGACCTATTATATTGATTATTATGAAAAATATTTTTGCAAATATTTTAGATAAAGGTATAGTTAATTCTTTAGTAGATAATTAATATATAACTGCTGTTGGAACATATGAATCATCTGGAAGAGGCACACTTGCATTTTCAGGTTTTGATGTCTTTTCAATGGCAGTTACTTTTATTATAGGTATATCTCCGTTATAGTATCCTTTTGTTATTTCACCAGTAATTGTTACCCAACTATATGTTGCAAATTCTTTTGATTTTTCAGACGTGCATAAAAAACCTACAATTAATGTTTGTTTATTTCCTATATCCATATCTCTTGCAAGTACAAATTGATCATCATTAAAATTACTTAATCTATAGACATATCCAGAAAAAGAAATTTTTTGCCCAACATATGTATCTATATTTTCGTGGACTTCTTTTAATATATTAGTATAATTTTCTGGTTCTATTATTGCAATATCAGATGAAGGAATAGAATCATCAATTAAATTATCATTTTTATTTTCCCAATAATTTAAAAGATTATAAATTCCAGCAATAGCAACACTTAAACAAATAATTGTCATTATTGCAAGACAAGTTTTGAAAATTGTTTTTTTGTTTATTTTGATATTATAAATGACCATATTACTAAACTCCTTTTTGTTATCTAATTCAGTTAATAAATATTATGAGTTTATATTTTTTATATGACAAAGATAAAAGAAAAATTTAAAAAACTTTGCTATTTCATATTTTATATGTTATAATTATTTAGAAGTGATTATTGTGTACTTCTCGTTAGTGCACTTGTACTAACAACCGAAATAATAGGAGGTATCGGTAAATGTATGAGATTGGTGAAAAGGTTCGGTTTATAATTCGCCATTCGGACAATAGTTTCGAACAAATTGAAGGAACTATTGTAAAAGTTCAAAAGCCTTTCGATGGTTCTATCGGTTTGTATTTAGAAGCTACTTCTAAGTACGGAAACTTCCATGGAATGGTGAGGTATAATGACAACGATGTCGTTGATCAAGAGCATTATGCCTTTTTTCTTAAAGAAGGCTATTATCTCATCTAATTTAACAAATCCACGGGTTCTACCCGTGGATTGTTATATATTACTTGCAAAATAGTTTAAATAGTGATATATTATTTTAGTATATTTTTAATTAGGAGGAAGACATGGGAATATTTAGTAAGATTTTTGGAACTTATAGTCAAAAAGAAGTAAAAAGAATAATGCCTATAGTTGAAAAAATCAATAGTTTAGAATCAGAAATAGAAAAATTGACAGATAAAGAATTAACAAATAAAACAAATTATTTTAAAGAAGAATTAGCTAAAGGAAAAAGTTTAGATGATATATTACCAGAAGCTTTTGCAGTTGTAAGAGAAGCTTCAAAAAGAGTTTTAGGAATGAGACATTTTGATGTTCAATTAATTGGTGGAATAATATTACATCAAGGTAGAATTTCTGAAATGAAAACAGGTGAAGGTAAAACATTAGTAGCAACATTACCTGTTTATTTAAATGCGTTAACTGGTAAAGGTGTTCATGTTATAACTGTTAATGAATATTTAGCTAAAAGAGATAGTGAATGGATGGGAAAGGTTTATAGGTTT
>CANQEK010000070.1 GCA_947594985.1 uncultured Clostridia bacterium | reverse complement strand
GCAGGAACAGGAGTATGTGTTGTAAATACTGTTTTTACTGTAGCTATTTCTCTAGCCATTTCAAATGATATTTGTTTCTCTTCCATTATATTTTTTATTAATTCTAATATTAAGAATGATGAATGCCCTTCATTCATATGGTATACAGATGGATTATAATTTAAAGTTTTTAATAATTTTACTCCAGCCATACCAAGTACAATTTCTTGACGAATTCTCATTTCTTTATCTCCGCCATATAATCGAAGCGTTATTCCTCTTAGATCCTCAGCATTTTGCTCTATATCTGAATCCATTAAATATAATTTAATTCTACCAACATTTATTTGCCAAACTTTTAAGTATAATGTTCTTCCATTAATTGTTAAATCTATAATTACATCATTATTACTTGTATCTTTTACAGGTAAAATAGGTAAATTATATAAATCTATATTATTATACTCTGAACATTGTTCACCACGTGAATTAATTGTTTGCTTAAAATATCCATTTTTATATAGTAATCCAACAGCTACAAAAGGTAAACCTAAATCACTTGCTGATTTTAAATGATCCCCAGATAATACTCCCAATCCACCTGAATATGTTGGAATAATTTCATCTAATCCATATTCTGCAGAAAAATATGCTATTAAATCATTTTTATTATTAGGATATTTTTTTGAAAACCATGTGTTTTTACTATTCATATAATCTTCATAATTTTCTACTACTTTATCATATTGTTTTAAAAACTCTGAATCATTTACAATTTGTTCTATTCTTTCTTGATTTATTAATTTTAAAAATTTAACTGGATTTCTTTCACTATTTTCCCATAAATCTGGATCCATAGTTTCAAACAACCTTAAAAATTCTGTGTTCCATGACCACCATAAATTATTAGAAATATCTGTTAGTTTACTTATTCTTTGTGGTAATTTTGGAACAACTGTAACTCTATTGAATATATACATTATATATCCTCCTCCGTATATTAAAATTTATTTTCATTAGTTACTTTTACATATTAATAATTATCTATTAAAATCACTTTTTTGTCAATTATAATGTATTTACTTTTTTAAATTTATTTAATTTCTTAGTTTGCACTACTATATAAATTAACTAATATTACTTTTATATTACTTTTATATTAAATATTGTTTTTTTTATAATAAATATATTATAATAAAATATATTATTGGAGGTTTAAATTAATGAAATTAGATAATGAAAAAAATATTAAAATATGCCAAAAAGCTATATATTCTAAAGAATTATATTATTATAGTAAATTATGTGAAACTTATCAAAAATTAGCTGAACAAGCAATTTTACGCAATCCTAATATTTCTGCACAAGATATAAGTACTTATTATAGTATTTATCTTACAAAAGCATCAAGGGGAATTTTAAATTTTTTAAATGAACCAAATGATTTGACTTCAGCAGAAAAGGATTTATTAACCAGATATGCAAAAAATTCTTCATTTTTTTTAGCATTTAATCGAGCTTCACACCTTCTAGATAGCTCTCTTTCAAAAGAAGGTATTTCTCAAGAAAAATTAAGAGATTATCATAATTTTATGAAAAATTCAAAAGTAACTAAAGAATTTGATGAAAATATCGCTAAAAGACATTCTACAATAAATTCCTACAATGCTGCTCATCTAACATCTTATGCAATCGATAGAATAAATCGAATTGATTCTAACCATATGAATGGCTTTGAGAAAGTTTTAGAGTATGATCTTTATCCAAAAAATTTCGGAACTAATTTAACTTTAAATAAACACATAGAAAATCGAATTAATAATTTTAAAGCAAGAAAACGGAACTTTAAAAAAAGCTGTAAAAAAAGCTGGCTTTGTCACTTTATCAACTGTTGCTTTAATATCTGCTCTTAAAATCACAAATACTACTTGTTCACCAGAGCGTCCTATACCTCCAATTGAAACAACTAATCCAAACCCAACTCAAAATGAGAATGAATTAAATAATTTACGTGAAAAAATTGAATCATTAAACAAAGATTACACTACAAAAGAAGATGCAAAAGAAGTAAAAGATATTCTTGACACCTTAATAACAGAGGTAATTAGTCAAAAGACAACAGAAGCTTTGTTAAAAAAAGAACCTAATGCAATTATAACAAATGTAAAAAACAATTATGATTTTTACTCAAATAATGATACTTCAAATATATATCTTTCTTATGAAAAAATTAATGAAAATAATGAAAAAGAAGAATTTAGAATAATGGATAAAGATATGCCAAAAATTTTTTATGAATTAACAGATATAGAAAGTCAATTAGATTATAATTCAAACGCATATTTTCCAAATTATAATAATATTCGACTATATACTATTATAGATAACGCTTTTAGCCCTGAACTTACTCCTGAAGAAAGACAAGACTATAAAGATAATTTAATAAAATATTATTTTCGTATACTTGATAAGGTGGAAGAAGCTAACAAGTGTACTTATGAGTTTAATGAAGATAACCAATTAGTTGTTACTGTACCATCTATACAATATGATGATTCAAGAGAACTAGATTAATATTAAATTATACAAGAAAAAATATAATAAAAGTAAGCCAAAGAGAAAATTAATATTTTAAAATTTATTAAATTTTCTCTTTGGCTTTTATTCAAAATTATTTATATATAAAAACAACGTTCATGAGTATTTTAAATATTTTTTTTAAAAGACTTTATTAAATTTTAAAAGAATTAGGTAACAAATTACCAATAGTATATTCATCTACTTTGTTATCATACACATTATATATTTTAAAATTCTCATCAACAAATTCACTCATAAATTGCCTACAATATCCACATGGTAAACATTTTTCTGGTAATTTTCCTTTAGGTCCTCCAATTATAACTATTCTTTCAAATTCTCTTTCACCTTCTGATATAGCTTTACAAAAAGCAACTCTTTCTGCACAAATACTTTCTATTCCATGATTTTGTACATTACATCCTATATATCTTTTTCCATTCTTACACATCACTACAGCACCAACTGTATAAGGTATATATTTTGCATAAGCATTTTTTCTTGCATTTGTTGCAAGAATAATATCATCTCTTAAATCTATCATTTTCCCTCCTATTTATATTTTCTTATATTTACTAAAAATTTTCCATTTTTAGTCTCTTTTTCAATTTCATCAAAAATAAATTTTCCTTTACCTCTTATTGTTATAATATCACCAACATTAAGTTTTTTTGAAGTTTTAAATTCATTTATTGAATTTAAAAAAACTTTTCCTTGTCCTATAATTTCATTAGCATTTCCTCTAGAACATCTTACAAGTTCACAAACAAAATTATCTAATCTATTAGATGAAATTATAATTTTGATATTATCAAATTCAGGTTCTACAATTGTTAGATTATTTATATTTTCAATAGAAATCTTTGATTTTTTAAATCTTGTTAATTCTAATAATCCTTTAAATAAAATATCTGTAACTTCAGATAATGTAATAATATCTGCTCCGTCATCAGTTACAATAATATCACCAAATTTCTCTCTTTTTATTCCAAGCTTCATTATTCCACTTAAAAAATCTCTATGCTCATATTTCAAATTATGAGGTAATTTTATTCTAATAACACTTAAAATTTTATCATAATTTTTTAATATCATTTCATCAGTAAATTTGTAAGGATAAAATATTAATATTTTTCTATCAGCTTCTAATTTTCCGCCAAAAAAAACATAATTATATATTTTTTCTTCTTTTAACATTTTACTTATAATACTAATTTCTGAAATATTCAAAAAATCTGTATATGTAATTTTATTTCTTGTTGTAGAAAACATATATTTATCAATAACTTTAGCTATTAATATCCTGTTTTCATTATTTTTATATTTTTCTCTTGATTTTTCAAACATTTTACTATACTTCCTACATCCAAACCATATTTCTCTTCTATTCTATTAACATCACCATGTTTTATAAATTCATCAGGATAAGCAAACTTTTTTAATTCTACATTAAGTTTATTAGTTACAATTAATTCTTCTACAACACTTCCTAAACCACCTATAATTGTTCCGTCTTCGATAGTAACAACCATTTTTGTATTTTTTATATAATCATACACTTTTTTACTATCAAATGGTTTTAAAAACCTTGCATTTATTACTGTACAAAATATACCATCTTCTTCCAAAACCTTTGCTACTTCAAATGCTCTAGAAACCATCTTTCCTATTCCTATTATAGTTATATCTTTTCCCGTTTTTATTACTTCAGATTCTCCTAATTTAATTTTTTCTGTATTTTTGAATGTGATATCTTCACTACCACGAGGATATCTTATTAAAACTGGCTTTTTTAAATTTATAGCAAAATCTAACATATCTTCTAATTCTTTAAAATCTTTTGGAGCCATTATATTAAAATTAGGAATTGTATTTGTAAAAGCTAAATCAAGTAATCCCTGATGTGTTTCACCGTCATTGCCAACTATTCCTGCTCTATCAGCACAAATAATTACTGGTAGATTCTGAAGTGCAATATCATGTATTAATTGATCGTACGCTCTTTGTATAAATGAAGAATATAACGGAAGTATTGGTATTAATCCTGATTTTGCTAGTCCTGCAGCTAACCCTACTGCATGTTGTTCTGCTATTCCTACATCAAAAAATCTATTAGGATATTTTTTTGCAAATTCAGTAAGACCTGTTCCATCTTTCATAGCAGCAGTTATAGCAACAACCTTTTTATTGTTTTCTGCAATTTTTACAATTTTATTTCCAAATACTTTTGAATAATCAATTTTTCCACTACTAAGTTTTTCACCATTTTCAATTTTAAATTTTGACGTACTATGAAATTTATCTGGATTTATCTCAGCTGGTTTATATCCTTTTCCTTTTTTTGTTAAAACATGTACTAATAAAGGACCTTCTTGTTGTTTACAAATATTAAAAATATCTTCTAGTTTTTCAATATCATGACCGTTAACAGGTCCAAGATATCTAAATCCTATATCTTCAAAATACATTTTAGGAATTACTAATTGTTTTATTCCTCTTTTTGTTCTTTGTACAAATTTTACAATCTTTTTGCCTACAATTGGTATTTTATTAATAATTTTCTTACCTTTTATACTTGCATTTACATATATATTTTTTGTTCTTAATTTTGAAAGCATCATGGAAATTCCACCAACATTTTTAGAAATACTCATTTCATTATCATTTAAAATAACTATCATGTTCGTATTACTACTTCCAACATCATTTAAAGCTTCTAAAGCCATTCCTCCTGTTAAAGCACCATCACCTATTACTGCAATTATTTTGTTATTTTCACATTTTATATCTCTAGCTCTTGCCATTCCTAAAGCAACTGATATAGATGTACTACTATGACCTGTATTAAAATTATCATATATACTTTCATTTGTTTTTGGAAATCCAGCTATACCATCCATTTGTCTTAGTGTTGACAATTTATTTTTTCTTCCCGTTAATATTTTATGTACATAAGTTTGGTGACCAACATCCCAAATAATTTTATCAATAGGAGTATTGAAAGCTGAATGAAGTGCAATTGTAAGTTCTACAATTCCAAGATTAGATGCTAAATGGCCACCTGTATTTGATACAGTATTTATTATTAGTTTTCTTATTTCACTAGCTAATATTTTCTTTTCATCTATTGTTAGTGGTTTTAAATCTTCTGGAAAATTTACTTTTTCTATAACCATTAAAATTACACCCTTTCTTATCTAGTATTACTTTTTTATTCTATAAAATAGACTATATCATTAATAAGGCAAGAGCTGATGTTAATAGTGGTACAGTAAGGTTATCTGTTCCTTTTACAGAAACAGCCTCAACAATAGTGATAAGTATTGAAACTAAAATAGCTTTAATTACAATATAATTTGTTACATTATATGTAAAAAATCCTGTCATTATTATTAAAGTTATTAGAAACATTGTAAAAGAACCTGCAACTGTTTTTTTACTTTTTCCAATTCTATATTCAGGACTTTTAATGGATTGACCTATAACAGCAGCTAGTCCATCTCCATATCCCATAACTGCAATTCCGCATAATCCTATTAAAGGATTTTTTAATGGGCCAAATGTTACTATAGTTAAAATAAGTAGTGAAATAGCATAATATACTGTTCCTAAACTTTCTTTATTTTCATCATTTTCTTCACGTTCCATAACTTTTATAATATTATTTTTATAAGATAAATAATTTATTACAACAAACAATGCAGGCATTAAGCATGCATAAAAAATATTATCAAAAAATATCATTGCTATAATCCACCAATTTGAAAGCATTATATGCATATATTTTCTACTTGCTTCTTTCCCTGCTCTTTCAAATAATTTAGCTGAAATCATTATTATTCCTATAAATACTACTGATACAATTATCCCAAATACATTTTTCATTTTTTCTTCCTTAAATATTTAATTCATAAGCAAATTTATAATTATAAATTTATTTTTGTTATTATATCAAAAAAGTACTTTTCTACAAAGTACTTTTTAAAAATTTCACAAACTTTACACAAAACCAAATAATTTTGTACTTTAAAAAATTAAAAAATCTATTTTCCTAAAATTTTAGCAATTTCTTCATGCCTTTTCACCTTTCCTGTAGTAGTTTTTATCATTTCTTCTTTTGTTACAATAATATGTCTAATATGTTTATATGCAGGCATTTTTTGATTAATTTCGGAAATATATTTTTTCATATGTAAATATATATCATTTTCATTTACATATCCAATCAAATCTTTTATCGCATCTTCATCATAAACAATTTTTACTGCTACATCTAAATCATCATCTTTTGTAGGTTCTCCATAAACCATACATTCTTTAACACCAGGTATATGCTCTATTAATATTTCTAACTCTTCTGGAAAAATATTTTTTCCATTTTTTTGAACAATAACATTTTTCTTTCTTCCTGTTATATATAAATAATCATTCTCAAGATATCCTAAATCACCTGTATGAAACCATCCACCTTCTAACGCTTCACTTGTTGCTTTATTATTTTTATAATATCCAACCATTACACTTGGACCTTTAATAATAATTTCTCCAATTCCTAATTCATTTTTATCTTCTATCTTCACTTCTAGTGATGGTAAAACTTTTCCGACAGAACCTGCTTTTCTTGTTTTATCTCCTTCGACTGCAACTACTGGAGAAGTTTCAGTTAATCCATATCCCTGATGTACTGGTATTCCAAAACCATTTAGTGATTTAAGTAATGATAAATCTAATGATGCTGCACCACATACCACCATTCTTATATTTCCACCTAACGCTTCATGAACTTCTTTAAATACTTTTTTCTTAATATCTATATGAGCCATTTTTAACCCATTAGTAAGTGTTGACATTGTTTTTACAATTTTTCCTTTTCCTTCTTTTTCTATTTTTTTCATTATTCTTTTATGTAATGTTTCAAGTATTAAAGGAACACAAACTAATATTGTAGGTTTATATTCACATAAATTTTGTTGAATATATTTCAATCCATCACAAAAACAAATATAACCACCTATAAAAACAACGATATGATTAATAATAGCTTGAAAAGCATGATGAAATGGAAGAAGAGCAAGCATACTATCATTTTCATCAAATTTAATTATTTTCATTATATCCATAATATTACTACAAACATTTTTTTGAGAAAGCATTACCGCTTTTGATATAGAAGTAGTACCTGATGTAAATAACATAATCGTTACTTTTTCTGGATTAATTCCTACTGATAATTGATCTTTTAATACTTCTAATACATTTCTTTGTACTTTCTCTG
>CANQEK010000069.1 GCA_947594985.1 uncultured Clostridia bacterium | reverse complement strand
AAACAGAGCAACAAAAAGAATTAGGATCTAAAGATGCAGCAAAAGAAAGATTACATTTAGTATTAATGCAAGATAGAGCTAATGTATCAGCAGACTTTTTGGAGCTTATGAAACAGGAAATAATAGATGTAATAAAAAAATATATAGTAGTTGATGAAGAATCAATAGATGTAAGACTTACAAATCAGCCTAATAGTGATGGAACGAATGGTGCTCCAGTTTTATATGCCAATATACCTATTATGAATATAAAAAATGATATGATGGCTGAAAAAGTTAAAGAATTTGAAGGTGTTGATTTTAATAAAGAAATGGGATTAACAAGTTATCCACCAAAAGAAGGAAAAAAAGAAGAACAACAAACAACTGTTGAAACTTTGAAAAAAGATGATTTAAGTAATGAAAATATAGTTCAAGAACCAAAATCTACTTTAAGTAATGAAAAAATTACGGAAGATGATGAAGTTAAAGAAATGTTTGAAGAAGTAGATGATGATGACGAAGATGATATAACATTTGATGATTTATTGAAAGCAGCTGAAGCAGCTGATAAAAATATTGAACAATTTAATAAAGAAAATGATATAAAAAATTATAAAAATAGTAAAACTAAAGAATCAAAAGATAAACGAAAGAAAAATAGTTAGAGGAGTTGTATGAATGGGAAAAAAGTTACTCAAAAATACAGAATGGGCAATCCTTGTTGTTAGTGTTATATTAACTATAATTGGGCTTGTAGCACTATTTTCAGCAACTCAAAGTACAGACCTTTATGAATTTAAAAAACAAGTTCAATGGATATTAATAAGCATTCCTTTTCTAATAATTGCTTCAATATTAGATTATAATATAATTGTTAGATTTTCTACGCTAGTTTATATTATATTAATTGCCCTGTTAATAGGAGTTCTGTTTACATCACCTATAAATGGAGCAAAAAGCTGGTATAAGCTTGGTGAAACAATATCGTTTCAGCCATCTGAGTTAGGAAAAGTAATAACTATATTATTTTTATCTTTTATTATGAATAAACTTCAATTAAAAGGAAGAAATCAAATTAATAAAATATGGAAATTATTCATTTTTATTATTTTAGCTTTTATACCTGTATTATTAATAATCAAAGAGCCAGACTATGGTACAGCAATAGCGTATTTATCAGCAATAGTATTTATTATATTTGCTTCAGGAATTGATAAGAAATATATTTTAATAACATTGTTAATATTAGCAATTGCAGCACCAATAGTATATAATAATTTACCTGAACATGCTTTAGAGAGAATTCAAGTATTTTTGAATCCAGAATCAAATGCAAGAGATGCTGCATATAACATAACACAATCAAAACTTGCAATTGGAGCCGGAGAAGTTTTTGGAATGGGATTGCTGAAAGGAAATCAAACTCAACTTGGATTTTTATATCCTAAAACAACAGACTTTATATTTTCAGTAATAGGTGAAGAATTAGGATTTATTGCAACAGGTGCTATTACTATATTATATATTATTTTAGTTACTAAATCTATTTATGTTGCAAAAACTGCAAAAGATAACATAGGTTCTTATATAGCTATTGGAATAGCAGGAATTTTCTTTTTCCATATGACAGAAAATATAGGTATGACAATAGGATTGTTACCAATAACGGGTGTACCATTACCATTTGTAAGTTATGGTGGTAGTTCGTTAGTAACAAATTTTATATGTATAGGATTACTACTTAATATTAGTAGTAGAAGACAAAAAGCAATTTTTGTAGAATAATAAATATAAATGACTTATATTTAATTTTATTTAGTAGAAATTCTTGATAAAATAAATATAAGTCTTTTAATTTCAAATTTAATAAGTAAATATAATAGTAGATAAATAAAATAAAAAATAGAGAGGTAGATAATTACAAAAATTAAGGTAAAGTTATGTTTGTAAAAAAAATTAAAATTGGAAATGTAGAATTAGAAAATAATATAATATTAGCCCCAATGGCTGGAGTTACAGATCTTCCATATAGAAAAATTTGCAAAAAATATGGTAATCCTGGTTTAGTTTGTAATGAGATGGTTAGTGCAAAAGCAATCGTTTATAAAGATGATAAAACTCTTTTTATGGTAAAAAATGATTCAGAAAAAAGACCTATTTCAATGCAAATATTTGGTAGTGATCCTGTTATAATGGGAGAAGCTGCAAAATTTATGTGTCAATATACTGATATTTTAGATATAAATTTGGGTTGCCCGGCTCCTAAAGTAGTAAAAAATGGAGATGGAAGCAAGCTTTTGCTTAATCTTGAACTTGTAGAAAAAATAGTCACAGAAGTAGTTAAAAATTCTAATAAGCCAGTTACAGTAAAAATTAGAAAAGGATGGGATAATGAAAATATTATAGCTGTGGAAGTTGCTCAAATTATTGAAAAAGCTGGTGCGAGTGCAATTGTTGTTCATGGACGAACTAGAGATGAATTTTATTCAGGAAAAGCTGATTGGAAAATAATAAAGAAAGTAAAAGAAGCAGTTAAAATTCCTGTTATAGGTAATGGTGATATAAAAAATGAAGAAGATAGTCTTAAGATGTTTCAAGAAACAGGTGTTGATGGAATAATGATTGGTAGGGCTGCATTAGGTAATCCATGGATTTTTAAACAGATAAATTATTATTTAGAAAATGGAAAAAAACTTGAAAAAATTTCAAACATTGAAAAGTATAACGTTATTTTAGAACATTTTAATTTATTGCTACAAGAAAAAGGAGAATATACTGCAACGAGAGAAATAAGAAAACATGTAGCTTGGTATGTTAAAGAAATGAAAAACGCAACTATTATTAGAGATAATATAAATAAAGTAGAATATGCAGAAGATTTTTTTAAAGTGCTTAAAAATTTTTTTGAAATATAAATTAAATAAATTATTTAAAATTAAGTTTTATTAATATTTAGTCATATATTTAAAATTAAATAATACATTGTATCATAAAAATATTTATCGAATTTTGAGGTGGACAATGTATTTTAAAAAAATTATGTTTATTTTTGTTTTAATTTGTATTACTCTTTTTATGATTTTTTATTATATTTTTTGTATTTCGGGAAATAATATCAATATAAATCAAGATGAAATTGTTGAAGATATTTTGAAAAAATATAGTAATTATGAAGCAGATATTGATGTAATTGTACGAAGTAATAAAAAAGAGAATAACTATAGTATGTTTCAATTAGTAGAAGGTAAAAATAGTAAATTGATAGTTAATTCTCCAGAGAATATAAAAGATATGACTATTGAATTAAATGATAGTATTTTAAAAGTAAAAAATGTTAAATTAGATATGGAAAAAATATACAATAATTATAAATCTGTTTTAAATAATTCTTTATTTTTAAATAGTTTTATAGAAGATTATTATAATAATGAAAGCAAAGTATATGAAAATGAAGAAGAAATAATTATAGAAGTTAATATAAAAAATAATTCAAATACATATGTGAGTTTTAAAGAATTACATTTAGATAAAAATAAAAAAAGTCCAAAAGAATTAATAATTAAAGACAATACCAAAAAGAATAATATCCGCATAATATATAATAATATAAAAATTAAATAATTTTTAATATTTCAACAATTCTATTCTATATGTAAATTAATAGGAGAGAGAATTATGGTAATAAAAAGAGGAGATATGTTTTATGCAGATTTAAGTCCAGTAGTTGGTTCAGAACAAGGAGGTATTAGACCAGTTTTAATTATTCAAAATGATACTGGAAATAAGTATAGTCCAACTGTTATTGCAGCAGCAATTACATCTCAAACTGGTAAAAACAAATTGCCAACTCATATAGAAATAGGATCAGACGATAATGGTTTAAAATCTGATTCTGTTGTTTTAACAGAACAGATAAGAACAATAGATAAAAGCCGATTAAAAGAAAAAATTGGACATATCAGTGATTCCAAAGTTATGAGTCAGGTTAATAATGCTATAGGTATAAGTTTCGGTTTGGAATAAAAATAATTAATATAATAATATAAATCAAATTATATTTTAAGTGTTGACAAAGTTAATTTGTTAACACTTTTTTTTTATATAATAGGAAAGTGATTTACATTTCATATTATATAAAAAATTTACTCTAAAATATTTTAAAATAAAATCTTTTAAAACATTGACTTATATAGTTAAATATTGATAATATATAATATGTATTTTTGATGTATTGTAAAAATAAATTGATTATAAAAGGAGTTACAAAATAAAATTATGGAAATTATAAAATATGATAATAGAGAAGCGTTTTTAAATGAAAATTTAGAACTTTTATTAAAGAATGAAGCAGAAAACGAACTTTTTATAGGAACGCTTCAAGATGATACAGAACAAGAAAATTGTGTTTTAGCTAAAATAACAGATGAAAAAGAAACAAAAGTACTTTTTATGAATAGTGAAAGGGAAGGACTAGTTATTTATTTTCCTGAAAGAAAAGTTAATAATAAAACAGTTGAATTTTTGATTGAAAATATAATAAGTATGAAACTTAATATAAGACAAATGTTAGTATCTGATAAATATGGTGAAAAAGTATTAAATGAATATCTAAAGAAAAGTAATAAAAAACTAGTAGAGAAAAACTGTATAGATGTATATCAACTTGATGAAGTAAAAGAAAAATATTTATTAGATGGAACTGAAGGAATAGTTAAAGTAGATTCTAAAGAAACTAATTTGAATAAATTAATTAAAATTATAAAGAATATGTATAATGATATTTATATGGGCGAAAAATGTCCAGATGATATTGCAAAAAAAATAGCAAATATTTATTTAAAAAGAGGTACATATATTTTAACAGATGAAGATGAGAATATATATTCATATGCTGTTAAGATTAGAAAGCAAATTAATTCATGTACAATTGGAGCAGTAATCACATTATCAGCTTATTTGGGAAAAGGATATGAGAAAAAGTTTTTAAGCAATTTATGTGAAACTTTATTTAATGAAGGTTATAAATTTATACTATTACAAACAAATAGAAATAATGTTACAGCTAAACATATTTATAGCGGAATAGGGTTTAAAAAAGTTGCCGAACTAAACAGTATATATTTTTATGATTAATTTTTTAAAAAATATATAAATAATATATAGAGATAAATTTTAATTTTAAAGTTAAATAGAAAACTAAATCTTAAATTTGAAAGTTAGAAAAGTATTGAGAAAAATTTAAAATTTAAAGTCGACTTTATAAATATTAAATATTGAAAAATCAAAAAAATTCTTGTATAATACTATAAAATTCAAAAAAGGAGGAAATACTTATGAAAGATACTATTATCAAAAATCTATACAGCAATACAGAAAATTACTATGGAAAAGAAATAAGAGTTTCTGGTTGGGTAAGAACTGTTAGAAATTCAAAAACATTTGGATTTATAGAACTTAATGATGGATCATTTTTTAAAAATATACAAATAGTTTTTGATAATTCATTGGAAAATTTTGATGAAATATGTAAATTAACTTTAAGTTCATCTATAACAGTTATAGGAGATTTGATAAAAACTGAAAATGCAAAACAGCCATTTGAAATTAAGGCAAAAGAAATAAGAATTATTGCATTATCAGATCCAGGGTATCCATTACAAAAGAAAAGACATACAATGGAATATTTACGAACAATTGCACATTTACGTCCAAGAACAAACACATTTAATGCTGTATTTAGAGTTCGTTCAGTACTTTCATATGCAATCCACAAATTTTTTCAAGAAAATAACTTTGTGTATGTTCATACTCCAATAATTACAGGAAGTGATGCAGAAGGTGCTGGAGAAATGTTTAATTTAAGTACATTTAATCTTAAAAATGTTGATAAATTAGAAGATGGTAGTGTAGATTTTTCAAAAGATTTTTTTGGAAAACCAGCACATCTTACAGTTAGTGGACAATTAAATGGTGAAACATATGCATTTGCTTTTAGAAATATATATACTTTTGGACCAACATTTAGAGCTGAGAATTCTAATACTGTAAAACATGCTTCAGAGTTTTGGATGATAGAACCAGAAATGTGTTTTGCAGATTTAAAAGATGATATGAATTTAGCTGAAAGTATGCTAAAATATACAATAAATTATGTGCTTGAAAATTGTCCAGAAGAAATGGAATTTTTTAATAATTTTATTGATAAAACGTTACTAGAAAGACTTAATAATCTTTTAAATTCGGATTTTGGAAGAATTACTTATACAGATGCTGTAAAAGAATTAGAAAAGAATAATGATAAATTTGAATATAAAGTTTCATGGGGAGTAGATTTACAAACAGAACATGAAAGATTTTTAAGTGAAAAAATATTTAAAAAACCTGTATTTGTTACAGATTATCCTAAAGATATTAAGGCTTTTTATATGAAATTAAACTCTGATGGAAAAACTGTTGCAGCAAGTGATCTTCTTGCTCCTGGAATAGGTGAAATAGTTGGAGGAAGCCAAAGAGAAGATAATTTAGAACTTTTAAATAATAGAATAAAAAGTTTAAATATGGATGAAAAAAGTTATTGGTGGTATATTGATTTAAGAAAGTATGGTAGCGTACCACATAGTGGATTTGGACTTGGATTTGAAAGGCTTTTGATGTATATAACAGGTATGCAAAATATTCGTGATGTTATTCCTTTTCCAAGAACGCCTAAAAATTTGGAATTTTAAAATATTAATCAAGAAATAAGTAATGTTATTTTAAAATTGACTTAAGTATTTTCAGATGATATAATTTTAATATGATAGTAAATTTTAATTATATAGATTTTGAGAAAGGAGAATTGATTCAAGTATCTTATCCGCATTCTGATAATTGAATTATATGTGATTGCAATGAGTGAAAAAGATGAAAATAAGAAAAATCAAAACAATAAAATAGATATAGAAGTCGTTATAGGAGATGATTCTGAACTAAACATATCTGAAGTTGGAGATATGATGAATGATTTACGTCCAAAAGATTCAGCAAAGAATAAAAAAGAGATTATCATACCTATAGCTAAGAAAAATATTGATAAAAAAGAAGAAACAACAAACGAAAATGAAGAAAATAATGATGAAGAAAATTAATTATTAGATTTAACAATTTTATTTAATTTGTTATTTTAAAGATTATGTTATAGGGATTAAATATTTAATTCTTATAACATAATTTTATTAGATTATTTGTGAATAAAAAACAAGTACCTATTGAAATATTTTTTGTTATAGTGAGATTGTATAATTAAATGAATTAATTACTTGACAAAAGCAAATAATACTATTATAATTATGTCTGTTAATATATGGCGACGTAGCTCAGTTGGCTAGAGCATCCGGTTCATACCCGGCAGGTCGTAGGTTCAAATCCCACCGTCGCTACCAGTATGGGTGTTCTTATGGAATTTTAAAGTTCTATAAGAACATCTTTTTATTTTATGCAGATAATTTTGATAAGTATTTAACATTAATGCCTTTTCTAGGATCTATTGTGATATTTTACAAAATTTAGTATAATTATTACTATAAACATAAGTTGTGGAGAGTGTATATGAAAAAATGGAAGATATAGTATAATATGTTCGCATAATGATAAAAAATGAAATAAAGGAAATATTTATATGAAAGAAACAATAATAAATATTAAAAAAGTGTATCAGTATGGAAAAGAATATAAGAAAAATTTAATAGGAATGATTTTTGCAGTCATAAGTAGTACTATAATTGGTATTATTGTTCCATTACTAACTGCAAAACAAATAGTTTATTTTACTTCAAGTTTATGGCAACAATTAATAATAATATCCATTGTTATTTTAGCAGTTCAAGCATATATTAGTTTTGCAGCATTTTTTTTCACAAGAAGAAAATGAAACACAATCTAAAATTCAAAAAGCTATTAGTAATTTAAGAGATGATTATACGATTTTAATTATTGCACATAGGTTATCAACAATTGTTAATTGTGACAAAATTATGATACTTGAACATGGAAAAATTAA
>CANQEK010000068.1 GCA_947594985.1 uncultured Clostridia bacterium | reverse complement strand
CTCCTTTCCACTTTATGATTTCATTATATTACATCTAAAGTGACAAGTAAGTGACATTAAAAAAAGATTAATAAAAAAATATTATTAATCTTTTTAAATAAGTAGTTATTAACTTCTTGTATTCTTTTTTATATGAATTCCTATATATTTTTATTTCTAATACAATCTTCATTAAATTCTTCGCTCAAAATATCCATTTCGATTAAATCATAGTATTTTCCATCTACAAATTTGCATTTTCTTCTTCTTCCATATTCTTTAAATCCACATTTTTTGTAACACTTTAAAGCTCTTTCATTAAATTCCATTAAATCCAATTTTATATTTTTTAAATTTAAGTATTTAAAACCATATTCAAGTATTAATTTTATGGCCTCTGTTCCATATCCCTTACTCCTAAAATCTTTATCTCCTATAAAAATTCCAAGTGTAGCACATCTGTTAATATGATTTATATTTTCTAATGAAACCGTTCCAATCATTTTATTATCATCGTTTGTTACAATTACAAAATTTGCTTCAGGTGAATTGTTTTCCTCTAAATATTTCTTTTCTCCATATAACGTTGTAACTATTCTGCTTTTTCCTAAATAATCCGTCGTTTCAAAGTCATTTAACCATTCTGTGAATTTCTCTACATCTTCAATATTTCTTGGAGATAAGTATATCCTATCTCCTATTAATTTTTTAAAATATTTCATATCTTATCACTTCTTTCTTTTTATTTATTTTGAAATTCTTTTAAATATTTATTTGTAAATTCTTCTAGTTTATCTTTATTATTTTCTAATTTCTTTATTAGTTGATTTGCTTGTTTATAAGCCATATCATACTCTTCTTTATTTACTTCGAGTCGATCATATGCAACTTGAAGTTCATCTTCATCAAGTAAAATTATTTCTCCTATAGGATTTACCACAACATCTAAATATAAGTCGTCTTCATATGGTATATCATTTTCTTTTCCTATTCTTCTTGCAATATCAAAGTACCATTCAATAATTTGACTATTTTCATCATACATAGCCGTTAATTTTACTTTTGAATTATAATCATAAAATTCAAGCCATTTGTATCCCGTGTCCATAATACATTTACCATTTGGTATAATAATCTTATTTATAACATCTTTAAATTGATAATAGCATATATCTCCAGTAAATTCATTATTTGCTACAGATTTAATTTTATATAATGTATTTTTAGTTTTTCCACCAACAAATCTATCCGCATATCTTTTCTTCAAACTAATCCAATATCTTTGCACTATTTTATTATCAATATATACTTCATTTTCAAGAATTCCACCATTATTTATAATACTTTTAGCAGAGCCTATATTAGTTTTATCACAATCCATTAAAACATTATCAATACCTAATTCTTTGCATTTCTTTAATGCTAATCTTATTTGCTCTGTAGCATAACCTTTTCTTCTTTCAGATGGTCTGACACTATCGCCTATATGTCCTCCATATTGTAATAATTTTTCATTTAATTTATGTCTAATTTGTAAATTTCCAACAACTTTATTATCAGATTTTCTTACTGTTAAATATATTGTCGCAGGCACTCTATTATCTTTAATATTTTTTTCAGATAAATCATTTTGCACTTTTTTTAACCATTCATCAAAATTTTTAATTTGATCTAGTTCCCCATCTCCTGCTATTTCATATTCTCCATTATCAAAAAATTCCTGTAGATATTCTCCAACTTGATTTTTGTATTCTGGCGTTGGAAATACTAATTCTAGTTCATCTTGCAATTCATACATTTCTATCACTTCCCTTATAAAAAATAAGCCTCACAAAGAAATCCGATTAAGACTCCTTTGTAAGACTTTAAAAATCTATACAACGTGTAAATAACCATCTATAATAGGTTATCCTATATCGCTCAAAATTGTTCATTTCTTAGATATACTCTTAAAACATGTTTTTATTGTAACACAGAAATTAATGCTTGTCAAATTAATAAATTTTTCTAAATTAATTCTCTTATAACCATATATTAATCAATTCTTTTTGATATTATATTTCAACTTTAACAACTTCACAATTTTCTAGTTTGCTTAGAATATAATAAATTTGCTTTTCTTATATCAAACTTTGTTCCTATATTTAAATTAAGACTTTTAACAAAATTTATTAGTTGTTCTATGCTTTGATCTGCATTTTTATTTTCTTTTGCTTCTAATTCTAAAAATATTAATAAATCCAAGATTCCATCACTTTAGTTTTATCAATATATTGTGTATCTACTTTCAATCCAGAATAAATTGGATAATAAACTAGAAAACAACAAAAAAATACTGTAATTAAACTTCCAACAAATAAGTTTTTCAATTTTAATATATTTCCTAATCTTTCATTCATCATTTTTTCAAAATATCTTTCCAGTTTGGCAATTCCCCATACTATAGAAAGCATAACATATGGTAAAGTAATAAAATAATGATATAAAAACATAATTCTTCCAATAAAAATATATGGCATCCAAGTTGCTAATATCATAACAATTAGTATGAAATCTTTTGAATTTCTCTTTAATAGGCAATATATAAATTGTGCTATCACAAAAATAATAGAACACCACCAAATCATTGGATTTCCTAAACATGAAATAGTAGATTTCATGGAATTATAATACGTTTTTTGATAATACCATATTGGTTTATATAAAAATGGCCATGTATACCATTTCGAAGAAAAACTATGAGTTGCATTTAAATTTGCATGATATTTATACATATTTATTTGATATTCAAAAAAAGTTTTAAAATCTTTTATTCTACATCCTGGATTAAGAAAATTTGGAATATAAGAAATTATATATATTAATATCGGAACTAAAATAAAAAAAATAATACAAAGTAAAAAAATTTTTATATTATCTAATTTAATTCTTTTGTTTATAACTATTTTATAAATAAATTGACTAATAAATATAATAGCTAATCCTAAAGCAACCCAAAAGCCTGTCCACTTTGTAGATATTGTCATTCCCAAAAATACTCCAGAAAAAAATAAATATTTTACTTTTTTTATATTCAAATCATGTAATGGAGAAAATACGTATTTTAACATAAATAAAAAAGCAATTAAAGAAAATAACACCAAAAAACTATCTACTGTACCAATCCTAGTTTGAACAAAGTGCATTCCATCTAAACTCATTATAAGTGCTGAAATAATTCCATAACGTTCTTCTTTAAACAATACAATTCCTATACAATACATTACATATATCATACATATTCCTGCCAAATTTTGAAATAATCTATATGCAAATGGATTAAACCCAAAAATCTTAATAGAAAAACTTATAATATCTTTACCCAAAGGAGGATGTGTGTTCTCTGTTATCTCTCTACCTATTACTTGCTCATAACCAGCTCTCGTAAAATAAGTTTCATCAAAATATGTACTATTTAAATAACTACAATCTTCTGGTACCAAATTTTGCTCATCTATTAACTGTTTATCTTTTTCTTTTAAATGCCTTAAATTAACTTTTTTTCCCTCTTTATCATATAATGCAATTTCACCTAAATCATTTTGATTATTATTGGATTTTATGATAATATTATTAAAAATATTTTCAGAATTAATATCCCATTCTTTCCATTTAAATACAGATATGTAATTTAATTCTTCCTGAATGTAATATTTGGAATCTGGAATTTTATCATTATCTAAATAAATTTCAAAATCATTTGAATTGCAACCAACAAAAAGTTTTATTTTACTTATCTTACTTTCTTTATCCAATTGTAAAATAGAAGTTTCATTGGCATCATATGTTTTAAAACTATTTGGAATTGCCTTATCCCCCAGATTTATAAAAGATACAATAGAATAAATAATTAAAATAATTAATATTTTCCACTTTTTTCTTATTATTTTCATTTAAACTCTCCATAACCTATAAATACACTAAAATATATCAATTTAATATCATATGACATTTTACTCTCAATCATATAAACTTTCTACTTGAATCCCAAAACAAAAATCCAACTTTAATGGTAAAATGCCTTTTTCCACTAAGAACGGAAATATCCAAATACTATAATCATATTTGACACTAACATTAAGAGTAAAGTTAATTCAAATATGCATAAAAAACATATTTTTTCTGCTTTTTCATTTTTTTTCATCATATTTTGTAATTCAAAACAGAAAACTTGTATAAAAATTAAAGGAACTACATATCTAAAATCCATACTACATCCATATGGTAATTTTAAATTCAATAAAATAAAACTTATGATATTGGTAATTCCCAATATTAATAATGTATTTCTCCATACTTTGTTTCTTTTATTTTTATTTAGAATATTTTTAATAATACAATATAATACAAAAATATTAAATAATACATTACATATAATAGATATTACATAATAGATATTAGTTATTTTATCTTGCCCCCATATAAATTCTCCATATAAGGAACATTTGATTAAATATGTTGGTATATTAAAATCTTCATATGGATGACAATATATTTGAAATATTTGACTTGAAATAGGAAAAAATCGTTCAAATAAATTATAATTTCCCACATATAAAGCATCATCAAAAGGCGCTAGAACATAAAAAATAGATTGATTAAATAAGATGTAATTTCTAACATGATACCATAAGCCTATAGGCAATGATACTATTCCAAATAAAAAAAAGTAACTTATGTATTTTTTTAATATCATTAGTTTATTATTTGATTTTTTTAATTCTTTATATATCTTTAAAAGGAAAATATATATTATTGGAATTGAAACAATTGCTCCATTTGTTTTGGTCATTACTGCTAATCCCGTTGTAATCGCTAATAATAAAGTATTTTTTATATTCGTTTTTTTATACCATTTTATAAGTCTTAATATACTCCACATAGTTAATAACAAGCATAAATTATCATTATTTAAGCTTCCTGATAATATGATTAGTGTTGGATGAAACGCCGTAAAAAACATGATATATAATAAAAAAGCTTTTTTAAACTTCATTTCTTTAGCTATATTATAAATAACATATAATAATATCATTGAATATATTAACGTTAAATATTGTAAGCTTTCGCCAGCAATCTGATTTTCAGTAATATTATCCACAAAAATATTTTCAAAATGTAAAAATATTGCACCAAATATTTGATGTAAAGGCGGATGATAATATTGTGAACTATTGCTGGTAGGTAAATTCCCTGTTTTATATATTGTTAATATATAAGATAAATCTAAATCATGTTGTTTTTCTGTATATGGAGTGTTAATGACATAACTAATTCTAACTGCAAATGCTAATAATATTATTACTCCTAAAAGGATTCTAAAACTCTTGTTTTTTAATTTTATACTATTTTTTTCCATGATATTCACTTTCTGAATTTTCATTCATATATTATCTTTATTTTTTATATTATTTTCCGTTTCTATTGCCTTCATTTTGAACTGTCAAGAAATCCTTGACAGTTCAAATTTTCTCTAATTTTTTCTCGTCAAAACTATTATTTATATTTTGCTTTGTCGTATTAAACAATTTAGCCATCTGTTGTTGAGATAACAATAATAAAATATCTAAATATCTTCCATATATACTTTGAAGATCATACGTATATAAAATTTGTTTAGAAATTTTAACTAACGTTCCACCATTATTTTTTATAGTCTTTATATAATATTATTTATCTATTTTATTCTCCTATATTAAATCTCTTAAAATTTCTGTTACATATTTCATATTAGACTCATTTGACATTATAGTTATTAAAAATTCTTTGTCTTTGTTTATAATAATATACTGTCCGTCTGCTCCATCTCGAAAAATATATCCATTTGTTGATATAAACGTATAATATCCGATACCAACCTTTGGAAATAATCTATCAGGTTTAAATGCAGATGGTGTTTCTAATTGAAGGGTAGACATTTCATTTATCCAATTATAAAAACAATTTACAACTAAAACACACCCAATAACAGAATCAGATTGATCCAGAACTATAAAGAATATCTTTCTTATACCTTTAGTTGTTTTTCCTGGCAAGATATTTAATCTTCTCTTTAGAAAACTATTAGGCAATTCAAAAAGAGAATAAGCTAGTCCTAAAAGAATACCAAGCATAATATTATATGTAAATGTATTGTTATGATTTAAATATAAGAAATTATACTGTTCTATTTTTGATACACTACATATTAATCCCCATAAACATACTGTAAATACGTTTAAAACAATATAACCTATTAAACCTTTCCAAGTTTTATTATCACCGAATATTCTTTTTTCATCTATAAATTTTTTATTTCCGTCTAATGGTATTGCTAATCTTTTTAATATTCTTGATTTGCACCATACCATATTTAATATGCCCGCCAAAATTGGGGGCATTAACGTTATATACATACTCAAAATATTATCTACCATTTCTTACCTCAATTTGTTTATACCATATTAGCACAAAAAATTCAACAATAAAGAAAAAAAGGAATTTTGATTAATTTCAAAAATTTCTTTTTTTCTTATACATATTTACTTTTGAAATTTTCAGGAAAAATTCCGGTATATATAATACTATAAAAAGTTTATAATATATTATGTTTTTACATAGTTATTATAAACTTTTTTAATTTATATTAAAGATATAATTTTTATATTCTAAATATTATGTAAGTATAAAAAATCATTTTTCTTCAACATATTTCTGATTATTAAGATAATAATCAATTACCTTTCGTTTTCCATTGTAAAAATAATAGCTTACATTGTTACCTATAAATTCTATACCATCATTATTAATAAATAAAGTTACTTCTTCTGGTAGAGCAATTACTGACTCTGAATCGATGCTATATTTTGTCAAATAGTCAGTAGCAATTTGTGTCTGTGATTCGTTTTTGTTAGTGTAATGAGCTACAACAGAGTTGCCAAATAAGCAATTAAATCCTTTTGTATCTAATAAAGCGATATTATTGTTGTCTGAATATAAACAAGAATTTATATCATAACCTAAAATAATTGCACCAGCACTTCCACCAAATATTATTCCGTTACTATTAATAAACTTTTTTATATGTTCAAATGCATTACACTCTTTTAATTCAGATAATAATTTGAAGGTATTTCCACCCCCAATAAAAATTGCACAATAGTCTTCTAAATTTTTACTTAAAATATCATTTGCGGAATATATCATTTCTATATATGGAACATCTACATCTTTTAATTCTCTTTTTATCCATTCCAAACACTCTTCATATTTTTTGTAATCTAAAGCAAGTGGAATATATAATAAAGGTTTTGAATGATCAATTATTTCGTTAAATTTACTATATGCCTTAGTAGTTTGTTTTCCACTTCCTCCTCCACATAATAATAATCTCATATTAATATTCCTCCTTACAAAATTCAGTATATGTGTATATTATTTTATCTATATAGTAGTTAGTATCAGTTGTTTCATTTTCTGCAGTTGCTCTAAAATATAAATCATTCAAAGAGAATATTATACTATATAAATTAATGGTTTCTGCTTGCTCTTTATTGATATAACTCTTATATAATAAAAAATCATAAAAATCTTTCATAAAATATTTATATCCCGCTAATTGATATAAAGGATCCCCCCCAAGAGGATGATCTACATCAATTAATCCTATAATTTTACCTTTATCATTAAATATAATATTTTCTTCGTTAGGATCTAATATAAGAAAATTTGTTGATTTATTATTTAACTTTTTATTTTTTATAGAACCTATTACTTTTTCTATATCTAATTTTAAGTTATACTTTTTTACAGTTATTTTTGCAGTGTCAAAAAGATAATTAAGATATTCTTTCCAAGAATTATATACATATTTTTTTTCTGCTGTTAGTGGACCAAATGTTGGTAATTTTATCTTAGAAACTTTTGTGATTAAATCATACATAGCTATTTTTTCTTTATCATTCATATTATTATAATTTTTAACGACTCCATTTATTTTTTTCTCTTCTAAGATATAATAATTCTGACCATTAATTAGTAATTGCGATATTCCATACATTTTTGGAACAGGAATATTATTATTTTTTAAAATTTTCATACTTTCTTCTTCACTTAAATAGTTTTTAGCAATTACTACATCTTGTAATACTGGAATATCTCCTTTAAATGTTGTTAGT
>CANQEK010000067.1 GCA_947594985.1 uncultured Clostridia bacterium | reverse complement strand
ATCACCAATTGAAAATACACAAGTAATTGTTCTTGTTGCTTTACATGGATTACAAGAAAGTGTACATCATCAAGGTGGACAAGTTGCAGGACCTGTTGCAGCACAAATATTAAATGAAGTATTACCTCATCTGGAAATAACTTCTACAGCTACACAAGAAACTATGGAAGAAAATGGTGATACAAAATCAGTTACTGTTCCTAATGTTGAAACATTGACTATTAGTGAAGCAGTAAAAAATTTACAAAATTTAAAATTTAATGTAGTATACGATACTACTTTAGACCCAAATACTACTTTAGTAACAAGTCAAATTCCAAAATATGGAGATACTTTAATTGAAGGTTCAGTTATACGTTTATATTCTGCTTCTGATAAAGATACAACTAAAGTACAAGTACCAGAAATAAAAGATATGACGCCGGAACAAGCTATAAATGCTTTAAGATCAAAAAATTTAAATATAAAGATAAATGGTACTGAAGGAATTATTGTTTCACAAGATCCTGTATTTGGAACGGAAGTAGAAGAAGGAACAGTAGTTAATGTAGTAATAAACAAGAAACTAACAGATGCACAGTAGAAAATATAATTAGAATAAAATAAAAATAGAAACATACAATTTAACCAAGAGGTGATTGTATGTTTTCTTTTTCAAAAATGCAAGCAACAGGGAATGATTTTATAATAATTAATTATTTAGAAAATAATTTAGAGTATAGTTATAAATTATTAGCACAATTTTTATGTGATAGACATTATGGGGTTGGTGCAGATGGAATTTTAATAATAGAAAAAAGTGAAATTGCAGATTTTAAGATGAAAATTTTCAACAAAGATGGTAGTGAAGCTGAGATGTGTGGAAATGGAATAAGATGTTTTTCAAAATATGTTTATGAAAATAGATTAATAAATGAAGAAGAATTTTTAATTGAAACATTAGCAGGGATAAAAAAAGTAAAACTAAGTATTGAAGGAGAAACGGTTATATCTGTTGAGGTTGATATGGGAGTTCCTATCTTTGAACTTGAGAATATACCAGTAATATATTTAGAAAATAATTATAAAGGAAAAATTTTTATAGAAAATATAGAAGTATATCCTGTTTCACTGGGAAATCCACATACAGTATGTTTTGTTGATAATTTAGACAAAGTTGATATAGGAAAGTATGGAAAATTGATAGAAGATTATAAATATTTTCCAAATAAAACAAATGTTGAATTTGTACAAATAATTGATAATAATAATATTAAAATTAGAGTTTGGGAAAGAGGTGTTGGTGAAACTTTATCATGTGGTACGGGTGCTTGTGCAACAGCAGTTATAGCAAATAAATATAAAAAAGTAAATAATAATTTAAATGTGGAATTATCAGGAGGAAATTTAAAAATAAGTTATGATAATACAGTAAAGTTAAAGGGGCCTGCTGAAATTGTTTTTGAAGGAAAAATAATGATATAAGTAAAATAAATCCAATTTTATTGAATTAAAATTGGATTTATTTTAACTAATGAATTTGAATTTAAATAAATTTTTTCAATAATATTATAATTTTTATTAATAAAGTACATTAATTTATAGGTGTTCTTTCACCTGAAGCAATCATTTCATCTATTAATTGTTTAATTACTTTTCTTTCATCATATGGATATTTTACACCATTTCTTTCTAAATATAAGTCATGTCCTAGTCCAGGTATAACAATAATATCTCCTGGTTTTGCAATAGAGATAGCATATCTAATACCTTCTGTTCTATCTACTATTATTTTATAGGGTTTTCCGGTAGGAATAATACCAACTTCTATTTCTTTTAATATTTTTAAAGGATCTTCTGTACGAACTTGATCAGACATTAAAACAGTAAAATCAGCTAATCTTCCTGATATTTCACCCATAATAGGACGTTTTGTTGCATCTCTATCTCCACCTACGCCCCAAGCACATATTATTTTCCCTTTAGCATAAGTTTTTACTGCTGTTAAAATACTTTCTAAACTAGATGGGGTGTGGGCGTAATCAATCATAATAGTTAATCCCAATTTATTAGGAACAAGTTCACTTCTGCCTAATACTTTTAAATCTTTTAAAGCATTTCTTATTTCATTTGCAGTTACTCCAAAAAAAGAACTAACAGCAATTGCTCCAGCTGCATTATAAATACTAAATTTACCTGGAATAGAAGCCTCGATTTTTTCTTCCTTTTCATTATATAATATTGAAAAATGAATATTTGAATCTGTTATTAAAACTGAATTTGGGTTAACCTTAAAATCACTTTTATTATCTATTGAAAATGTTTTAATAATTTTATCTGGTAATAATTTTTTGATTTTACAAACTGTAGTATCATCATTGTTAATAACACCGTATTTTGACATTTTAATTAATTCTAATTTACAATTAAAATAATCTTCCATATCAGGATGTTCTTTTGGACTTATGTGGTCTTCTGTAAAATTTGTAAATAAACCAACTTCAAATTCACAACCTGTAACTCTATTAAGTTTCATAGCTTGAGAAGAGACTTCTATAATGGCTACATCAACATTTCTTTCTACCATAATAGATAGATATCGCTGAATATCAATACTTTCAGGAGTAGTTCTATCTGTATCTTCAATTTTTTCTTCGTTTATATAAAAAGCAATACTTCCAATTAAGCCAACATTGAATCCATGTTTTTCCAAAATTGATTTTATCATGAATGTTGTTGTTGTTTTTCCTTTGGTTCCAGTAATACCTATAAGTTTAAGTTTTTTTGAAGGATTATCATAAAATTCACAAGAAATTTCTGCTAATGCTTTTCTAGTATTTTTAACTGAAATTATAGGTATTTTATCAGAAATTCCTAGATTTTTTATATCAACATTAGGTTCTACAATTATAGCAATTGCACCATTTTTAATAGCATCAGAAATAAATTCAGTACCATTTTTTGTGAAACCATTTATTGCTACAAATAGTCCTCCTTCTTTTATTTTTCTTGAATCAGAATGTATATTAGTTATATTTAAATTTAAATCACCAACTTTATTTACTATTTCAACTTTTGAAATTAATTTATTAAGTAACATAGTTTTTCCTCCAATTTATAATTACTACTAAAAAATTATATATCTATTTAAATATATTTGTAAAGAATATTTTAAAATAATAAATTACAATTTTGTTGAAAAATTGATATTATATAAATTTTGTAATAATTTATATAATATAATGATAATGCAAAAAAATAACCATCACATTCTTGTAGGGAAGTCCCTTAGAAAGTGATGGCGACATGCTCAGTTGTTGCCCCTATCAGAAAATCCGTAGAATGGATAAAAATCCTAGGATAATGAGGATAGCCAATAAAGGTTTCCATAAAACGGAAATTAGAATAAAAAACCATTTTATTAGACAACCACATAGCCTGAGCATGGGTGGAATTAAGAATACCACCAACAACAAAGATCCTAAGCCTAAAATAACGAGATCCATTGTGTTCTTTGCCTCCTATGATTTAGTATTTTAATTATATCATAATAATTGTAATAAAGTCTAGTTTTATCAAAATTTGTATAGACATTTTAAATAAATTTTTATATAATATAAAAAAATTAACTTTTAGGGGGCTATGTTAAATGTATGAAAGAAGTGCAATAGTATTAGAAAGATATTTTGAAAATTTACTAGAATATAGAAATAGTTGTAATTTAAAAGAAAATTTTTCAAATTATTGTGAACTAGTGGAAAAATTAGAAAAATATCAAGAATGCTATCAAAAAGAAATTAGTGCCACAAAAGAATTTAATGAAACTTTGAAAAAAATAAAGGAAATACAAGTTTCACAAGAGAAACTATATAAAAAAAGTGCTAAGTTAGAATACGATAGAAATTTGCTTTTTAATAGTATTGATGGAAAAGTAGCTGAAACAAAAAAATGTATTGAAAGAATAGAACAAGAAGTAGAAAAAAATAGTGAGGCAATGAAAAAAACAAAAGAAAAACTTATAGTAGCTTTAGAAGAATATAATAATAGAAAATTTGAACTTTCAAAAAGTAAAAGAGCAAAAAAAATAGCAGAAGCTTCCTATGAAGAAACATTAGAATTTTCAAAAGCAAACTTTGAAGGAATAAATGAAAATACAATAGTAAATGCAAGAAATTTTACAAATTTTGATGATACAGAATCAATAGTTTTACAATTAGAAAAAAATGGAAAAGGAGAAAAAATACCATTTAACCAAGAAGTAATAGAAGAAGTTACAATATTTGCAGTAGAAATTGAGAAAAAGATAGTAGCAGGATATTTATATATTTATGAAAAATTAAGCAAATTATTAGAAGAAATTGAAGAAGGTGCTGCAAAGATAGTATTACATAAAAAATATTTAAGAAATGAAAAAGCAAAAATGGATTTTTTATTTGCTGTTAAAGAATATATTATTCAATTTTTAGATTATGAAAGAATGACTATTATTTATGGTAAAAAATCACATGATAAGTTGATGAAAGAAGCTTGTGAAAATTTTAAATCAGATATAATACAGATAAACAATTTATTTGAATTATTAGTAAAGGAAACAAACAATAAAGCAACTAAAAAAGCATATTCAGAATTATATAATAAATCATATTTAATTGATATGCAAGAAAAAGAAGAGAAGTTTAGAAAAGAGAAAAACAGCATAAATTTGAATACTGCTACATTAATGAATTTGAATTTTTGGAGAATTAATGGAATTGGACAAATATATACAATTTTCTATAATAATGTATCTGAAGTTTTCGGAAGAGATGTAGTTGAATTTGATTTGCCAAAAGTCGATTTAGAAGACGGTGATTTAGAAGATAATATGGTAGTGGTAGATGAAAAAAAAGAAATGGTAATTAATAATGGAGATTCAACAAAAAAGAAAAAAAATGCAAAAACTCCATTTGAAATAGTTAGTGATTACAAAGAAGATGAGATTTTTGAAGAAAATGATGAAGAATATGATCAAGAATATGATAATGATTTGAAAAATGATTATAAAAAGTTGGAAGAAGAACAATTTGATATATTTGGAGAAAAGTATAAAAATACGGACTTTTTAGAAGACAGTATAAAAAAAGAAAGAGCCGAAAAATTTAAGATAAATAGTTCTAATAATAGTATATCTGAAAGAAATATAGAAAGTACTCAGAATGATTATTTGAATGATTCTGAATATGATGATATTGCTGAACAAATAGAAAAAGAAATTTATGAAATAGAAAAAGAAGAAAACTTATTTGACGAAATAAAAGCGGTAAAAAGGCAAAAAAAAATTAATACCAAAAAGGATGAAGTAGAAAAAGAAGAAAATATACAAAATTCAATACTAAATAAAATAGGAAAAATTGCAAGATCTAAAAAGAAAACAGATTTAGTTTAAAATCTTTGTTTATATTTTATTAAAAGTATTGATTAAAAAGTTTTAAGATGTTATAATATTATTGATATTATGTAGAAAGGTAAGAAAATGAATCAAATTTTAGTATCTGAAAAATTATATATAACTCCAGAACTAAAAAGAAAGAAAAGAATGTATAAAATAGATTTCTTTATTTCTGTCTTTTTAGTGTGCATTCTATTTTCTTATTATATATATGCAGAATATGATAAAAATAGAAATGAAGCAATTTCGCAAGAGATATTATCAACATTAAATTTTGAGGATAACGTTGTTGATGATACAACAATAAAATTCTCTAATAATTCTATAGTTGTAGTTTTAAATACAGATGATCCAGGTGAAGTTATATATACAAAACCAGTTGAGGAAGAAACATATGATAATATAGAGTGGAGAGAAACTGAAAATGGAACTAGATATTATGTTAAAGCTTCGATTAATATTCCTTCTATAAATTGTACATATCCAATATTAGATAGAACAACTGATGAATTATTAAAAATATCTCCTACAAGATTTTGGGGGCCAGAAGAACCAAATCAAGTTGGAAATTTTTGTATAGTTGGTCATAATTATAGAAGTAACAAGTTTTTCAGTAATGTTCCAGACTTAGCAATAGGATCAACCATAGAAATAACAGACTTTTATGGTCCTAAAGAAACTGTAGTTTATAAAGTATATGATAAATATGTTGTAGAACCAGATAATGTTGAATGTACATCACAAATAACTAATGGATTAAGGGAAATAACATTAATTACTTGTACAGATAATAGTAAACAAAGAGTTATTGTAAAAGCGAGAGAAAATATATAAATATTATAAGTTAATAAAAAGGGGGATCAGTAGAAATAAACTGATCCCTTTTATAATTTTAATTTAGATTAAAAAATGGTGAAATTTTCGAAAAATAAAATAGGAATTATTATCGATTTTTTGTATAACTATATATAAAACAAATAAAAAATTGAATAAAATAAAAAATGGTAGAAAAAATGTAATAAATTTGAAATATAAAAACACATAAACCTACAACTAAAAGAGATTTAAATTTTAACATAAATTTAATATAAAAAATAATTAAAAAGGTAACTATAGTGAAGAACCTCAACCATATGGAATGTAAGATTTTGGAAACATAAAAAGTAGTGATTTGACATTACTTTTCAAAATGTTAAAATAAATTCAACAGATGAGTCACCAAAGAAAAAATAAAATATGAAATATAAAAATAAAAGTTCTATAAATGGAGGTTCAGTTATGAAAGTAATTAAAAGAGATGGAAGGAAAGTAGATTATAATAGTGATAAAATAGTAATAGCTATTAGTAAGGCAAACAGAGAGGTTGGTGGCAAAGATAAAATTTCAAGATCTTCAATAGAGTTTATAACAAAGTATATAGAAAGTTTAAATAAATCTTCAATGACAGTTGAAGAAATTCAAGATATTATAGAACGTAAACTAATGGAATTTGGTAAGTTTACATTAGCAAAAAAATATATTTTATATAGAGAAAAGCATGCATTAATTCGTCAAGCAAATTCAACAGATGAAAGTATATTAACACTAGTTAGAAATACTAATAAAGAAACAATGGAAGAAAATAGTAATAAAAATGCTATTTTAGTATCTACTCAAAGAGATTTAATTGCTGGTGAATGTTCAAAGGACTTAGCTGATAGAATTATGCTTCCAGAAAGAATTGTAAGAGCACATAATGATGGAGTTTTGCATTTCCATGATAAAGATTATTTTGTGCAACCAATGCATAACTGCTGTTTAGTAAATATTGGTGATATGCTTGACAATGGAACTGTTATGAATGGAAAAATGATAGAAAGTCCAAAAAGTTTTCAAGTTGCTTGTACAGTTATGACACAAATAATTGCAGCCGTTGCTAGTAGTCAATATGGTGGACAATCAGTAGATATTCGTCATTTAGGAAAGTATTTAAGAAAAACTTATGATAAGATTTATAAAAAAAGATTTTTAGGATATATTGAAAAAGGATATTCAAAAGAAGAAGCTGATCAAAGAGCTAAAGAAGATGCAATAGAAAGAAGACAAGAAGAATTAGCTTCAGGAGTTCAAACAATTCAATATCAAATAAATACATTAATGACTACAAATGGACAAAGCCCATTTGTTACAATATTTATGTACTTAGATGAGAAAAATGAATATATAGATGAAATTGCAATGATTATTGAAGAAATATTAAAACAAAGATTGCAAGGAATAAAAAATGAAAAAGGAGTATATATAACTCCTGCTTTTCCAAAATTAATATATGTATTAGATGAAAATAATTGTTTAAAGGGTGGAAAGTATGATTATTTAACTAAACTTGCTGTAAAATGTTCTTCAAAAAGATTATATCCAGACTATATTTCAGCTAAAATTATGAGAGAAAATTATGATGGAAATGTATTTAGTCCAATGGGATGTAGAAGTTTCTTATCACCATGGAAAAATGAAAAGGGTGAATATGTTTTTGAGTCTAGATTTAATCAAGGTGTAGTAAGTATTAATTTACCACAAATAGGAATTATAGCAAATGGAGATGAAGAAAAATTCTGGAAATTATTTGATGAAAGATTAGAACTTTGTAAAGATGCTTTAATGTGTAGACATAATGCTTTATTAGGAACAGTATCAGACGCATCTCCAATACATTGGCAATATGGAGCTTTAGCTAGACTTAAAAAAGGTGAAAAAATTGATAAATTATTAAATAGCTGTTTTTCAACTATATCTTTAGGATATAT
>CANQEK010000066.1 GCA_947594985.1 uncultured Clostridia bacterium | reverse complement strand
GGACAGATGGTAGTTTAAAACCATTTGAAGCTTTAAGCTTAGCTGCAAAAGTAATGACAGGTCATTTAGAGTTATTTATAGATTTATCTGAAACAGCTAAAAATACTCAAGTTATGGTTGAAAAAGAAGAATCAAAGAAAGAGAAAGTTTTAGAAATGCCTATAGAAGAATTAGAACTTTCTGTAAGATCATACAATTGTTTAAAAAGAGCAGGTATTGCTACTGTTGAAGATTTAGCAAACAAATCTCAAGAAGATATGATGAAAGTTAGAAATCTAGGAAAGAAATCATTAGATGAAGTAACAAATAAATTGATTGCTTTAGGATTAAACTTTACATCAGAAGAATAATAAAAGGAAGGTGGAAAGTAAAGTGGCAGGAACAAGAAAACTTGGAAAACCAACTGATCAAAGATTAGCAATGTTAAAAACTCAAACAACTAGCTTATTATTAAACGGTAAGTTAGTTACAACTGAAGCTAGAGCTAAAGAAGTAAAAGCAATAGTTGATAGTGTTATAGCTTTAGCAGTTAAAGAACATAAAAACTTTGAAGAAGTAGAAGTTAAAGTTAAGAAAGCAAAATTAGATAATAATGGTAGAAAAGTTACAGAGAAAGTAACTAGCAAAAATGGAAAAGAATATTTAAGAGTTGTTAAAGAAGAAAAAATAGAAAAAAGACAAAAGGATTTACCTTCAAGATTAAATGCTAGAAGAAGAATAATGAAGAAAGTTAACAAAGTAGAAGGCGTTGATTTAATGGACAAATTATTTAATGAATTAGCTACAAAATATGAAGGTAGAACAGGGGGATATACTAGAATATTAAAAATGGAACCAAGACGTGGTGATAATGCAAGTCAAGCAATTTTAATGTTAGTTTAGTATATTCAAAAATAAAATATAAATATTTATTTTTTTAATAATAAAAAGTAAGCCATAATAGGTGAGATATAAGATAAATGTAGAAACAAAAAAGTGTTTACATTTATCTTTTTTATTATATTAAATTTAGTTATAAATATAAAAATATATATTATACAATAAAATAATTACTTCACATAATTTTATTAATGAACATAAAATATAACATAATATTAGAAAGGAGTAAAATTATGTTTGAAGTTATTGTTTATGGTCTTATATGGTGTTTTGCCATATATGGTATTTTGGTGATGATACAGGAAATTCTTCGAAATAATACATATAAAAAAATAGAAGAAAATGTAAAATTAATAGTTACAGTAAAAAATGTAGAAAATGGTATTGAAAATTATATAAGAGAATTGTCTTTTGGGAGAAATTTTTATAATAATTTAGTTATTATAGATTTAGATTCTGAAGATGATACTTTATGTATTTTAAAAGAAATGGAAAAAGAAAATTTAAATTTAAAAATATTAAATAGAGCAGATGGAGCAGAATATTTAAAAAGAGAAGTGAGTTAGTAAAATAAAAGTTAATATAATAAAAAAGTTAATATAATGAAAATTAATAAAATGAAATTTGATATTATGGAAGTTATTAGAATAATTTCTATAATATCAAATTTAACTAAAATATATAAACAATGCAATTTGAAAATAAAATTAAAAATACAAAATTAAAATTATAATTTTAATTATATTAGTCTAAAGATTTTGGATTAGTTGGTTTTTTGAATTTTTTATTCTCATTTTTATTTTCATAATGTTTTTTTGATTCTTTATCGATATTTTTTTCTTTATTTTTTAAAATATAAATAACAATTGCTAACTTTTTTTGTTTTTGGGGGTCAAAACTATTTGAGTTAGAATCGATTAAATTATGATTATCAAAGAATTCTGATAATGCTTCCATATCATCATTTTCTAATATTTTTTTCAAATTTTTTAATTCGTCTTCTGTTAAAACAATTGAAGAAGGTAATGTTTGAGTTAATT
Organism: uncultured Clostridia bacterium; assembly: GCA_947594985.1. Classification (GTDB taxonomy): domain Bacteria; phylum Bacillota; class Clostridia; order TANB77; family CAG-508; genus Scatovivens. Next base: position 6,336 of record CANQEK010000066.1, on the reverse strand, counting down.
TTTTTGAAGTAGAAATTTCTTCTGCTGGTACTAGTTGTTTTTCACGATTTAATAAACTTTCTTGTTCAATAGGGGTCAACTTTTCTATAAAATCTTTGTACGAAATTCCAAAATATGATTCAAAAGTATATCCATAATATTTTTCAAAAGATTCTTCAAAAGGTCTAATTTTTAAAGTCCTAGAATTATTATTTTGTGTTGAACTATTATTTGTATCTAATTCTGTTTTAGAATTACGATTGCATTGAAAATCGCTTGAAATGTAATAAGGGATACCTAATCTATGAAAAGATTCTCTTTTTTTATAAGATGAGCCATGAGAAGCAAATCCATGTTCAGCATAATCATCTTGCTTTTTAGTTCTAACTTGATATTCAAAGGTAATGTAATTATTTTTTGGAGGAATTATATAGCTAGGAGTATCAGTAGTTAAAATATTATCAGAATATATAGGACTAATACATGTGTGTAAAGCTTGATATCCAGAATGCTTAGGATGTAGATTATAATCTTTTATGATAGATTTCAAGGGTTCTTCATCAAATTCTGCTGGTCTAGAAGTTGGTATGTGAATTGAAACTTTTCCAGCAGCTATTTCCTCTGCAAAACCTTCTTTTTTTACTCTATTTTTAATATTTTCTAACTTTCTAGGATAAGATATTGTGTTTACAGGTATGAATCTATATGGTGACGTTGATGATTTATTTTCAGATGGAAATATATTTCTAAATGATGCTAAATCATAAAATACTTTATATAAATAATCACTTTCTGCTTGCAAACCATTACTTTTAACATCTTCAGGCGGATCAACAATAATTCTAATTCCTATTAAATCTGTTATACTTTCATTCAAATAAGCTAAATCTTTACCATTTTTTAAATACTCAGTAACTTTATTTTTTACTTTCCCCATAAAACTAATAGGGGATTTTACTCTTCCTAAAAAAGTGATTGTTTCCGTATTTCCTAAGTTATATTTTTTTGATAAATAATCATAATCTTCATTAAAAGATGCTATACAATTTTCTACAAAATTATTTTCTCCATTTGAATTTTCTGATGGTAAATTTGATATTGCTATATAGTAATTTAAAGCATTATATATAGAGGAATAAATTTGCCTTTTTTCTAATGGTACATCAGGATTACTTAAATAATTTTCTATATCTTTTTTTATAGATTTAAAAACTTGTAAGTGATGTCCTAAATAATGTCTTATATTTAAATCTATTTCTTCTACTTCCCAATCTAACTTATTGTTTGATTTAACTTGTTTACTCATATTACCCCACAATTTAAATTTTTATTATAATTCTTTTTATTCACAAAATTAATTAATTATACCATAAATTCTTATAAAATCCAAACATTTTTTTAAAATAAAAAATTGAATATATTAAAAAAAAATTGAATGCATATAAAGATAAAACATTTTTATATATTATTATCTTTAATAAAAAAAATATTTATGAAATTTTATGATGTACTTATGAAAAGTTTAATTAACACAAATAAATATTTATTGAATAAAAGTTTAATTTTTGTTATAATATTAATGCAAATAACACTTTTATATTATGTGTTTGAAATTATTTATATTAGATTTTCTTATACAATTATTTTGTAATATAAATAGAAAGTAAAAAAGATTGTAAATAAGTTATAAAGGATTATTAGTATGAAAAGTTTAGAATTATTAGCGCCAGCTGGTTCTTTTGAAAAAGCAAAAATTGCATTTATGTATGGAGCTGATGCTGTATATTGTGGAACTCCTGCATTATCATTACGTTCAAGGTCTGAATTATATGATAATGATTTAGAAAAAACAATAAATTATGCTCATAGTATTGGGAAAAGAGTTCATGTTGCCATAAATATATATGCTTGGGATGATAAATATGAAGAAATAAAAAAACAAGTTATTGAATTAAATAGATTAAAAGTAGATGGTATAATAGTTTCTGATGGTGGAGTTGTAGACGTTGTAAGAAAATATGCTCCAGATACAGAAATTCATATTAGTACACAGGCCAATACTGTAAGTTATCATACCTGTAATTTTTGGTATAGAAATGGTGCTAAAAGAATAATACTTGGTAGAGAATTAAATAAAGAGCAAATTAAAGAAATAATAAAAAACAAACCAAAAGATTTATCAATTGAAATATTTGCACATGGTGCATTATGCTTTGCCTATTCGGGAAGATGTTTTTTAAGTGAATTTCTATCTGGAAGAAGTGGAAATTTAGGTGATTGTGCTCAAAGCTGTAGATGGGCATATAATGTTTATGTTGAAGAAAGTAATAATCCTGGAAATTTAATGCCGGTTGAAACAGATGAAAAAGGAACATATATATTCTCTTCAAAAGATTTATGTTTAATTAAAGAAATACCTGAAATTATAGATATGGGTGTAGATAGTATAAAGATTGAAGGAAGATTAAAAACAGAATATTATGTTGCTACAGTTGTAAACGCATATAGAAATGCTATAGATGAGTATATAAAAAATCCTAATATGTTTAATGCAGAGAAATACATAAAAGAACTTGAAAAAACTAAAACTAGGGGACTTACTACATTTTATTTTAATGATAGAAATAATAAAGATTTTCAAGATTATTCTGGTAGACAATATAATCAAGAATATGAGTTTGGTGGTAAAGTTATAAAAGAATTAGAAGATGGAACAACTTTAATAGAAATAAGAAATAAATTAAGTGTAGGTGATACTTTAGAGTTAATTATTCCAAAACAGATAGAACCAATTGTGTTTACGATTGAAAATTTATGGAATGATGAAACAAGAGAAAAAATACAAACTGTAAATCCGGGTAGATCTGAGCAAAAAGTAATTTTAAGAATACCTGTTAAAGTAAGTGAAGGGTGGATTATAAGAAGAAAAAAGAAATAAAATTATTGAAAATACTTGATTTTTAGTAAAAAAGTATTATAATGAAAATATTCTAATCAATTCAAAAGTAATTTTAATTCTTTTTAAAAATCATTTAAAAAATAAGAAAAATAGGGGCATATAATATATTATTAGTTTTTAATAATATTATTATGTGCTTTTTTATATTCATAATTTCTTATGACTTTTTCTAAAAATATATATTTTTTAGTTTTATATTCTAAGTCATTTTTCAAGAAAATTCTTATTATACTTTTGAAAATAAAAAGATTAGAAAAAGGAGTTGATGTTTATAGAATATTAAATTTTTAATGAAGCGTTGAATAAAAAAATAGGCAATTTTATAAATTGTCTATTTTTTTATTTACAAATTTAGGTATTATATATTTAAATTATATGATGTATAAATAATTTAAATTATATTTAGTTTTCGTTCAAATTTTTACTAGCATAAGTTATACTAAATTATTCATATCATATAGTCCATTTTCTTTATGAGCAATATAGAATGCAGCTTTAATAGCACCATTTGCAAATACAGATCTGGAAGAAACATTATGAGTTATTTCAAAGCTTTCATTGTTTCCAAAGAAAATTACACTATGTTTTCCAACTTCAGTACCACCTCTAATGGAATGAATACCTATTTCTTTTTTGTCTCTTTTAGTATGTTTATTATGTCTATCATATTCATAATTCATTTCATTATTTAATGCATTATTAATGCTATCTGCAAGTATAAGAGCTGTACCACTAGGACTATCTATTTTTTTGTTATGATGAGTTTCTATAATTTCTATATCAGAATCAGATAATTTTTGTGCTAGATTAGCTACTAATTTTGCCATTAAATTTATTTCATAGGACATATTTGCTGATTTAAATATAGGAAAGTGGTTTGAATATTCATTTATTTTTTTCAATTCTATATTGCTAAAACCGGTTGTAGCTATTACAGTTGGGATTCTTTTTTCATTTGCAAATTTTAAGATATTAAATGTTGCATCTGGAATTGAAAAATCTATTATAACATCTGGTATAAGATTTATAGAATTTACATCAGTAAAAACAGGAAAATTATTATCACCAGTATCTATCCTATCAACTCCACATAATATATCTATTTCAGGGGTTAACCTTATAGCTTTTGCAACTTCTTGTCCCATTTTTCCATTACAACCATTTATCAAAACTTTTATCATAATTTTTCTTCCTTTTAATATATTTAGATTTTTTAAAAATCTATAAAACTTTAAATTTATTTTAATAAACCAAAAGAAAATAATTCTTTTTTTATAGTTTCTTTTCCTGAATTACTCATTTCAATTAGTGGTAATCTAGGAATGCCAACATTAAATCCCATAATATTTAAGGCTTCTTTTATTGGAATTGGATTAACTTCAGAAAATAAAGCTTTTATAAGTGGAATTGCTTTAATTTGAGAATTAATTGCGTTTTCTATATTTCCGTTTAGAAAATCGTTTACTATATTATGCGTAAATTCAGGTATTATATTTGATAATACTGATATTACTCCAATACCACCAATAGATAAAATAGGGGTTATTTGGTCATCATTTCCAGAATAAATGTTTAATTCACTACCACATAAATTTGCAATTTCAGCAATTTGAGAAATATTTCCACTAGCTTCTTTTATAGCTACTATATTTTTTATTTCAGATAATTTCTTACATGCATAAGGAGATATATTTAATCCTGTTCTACTAGGTACATTATAAAGAATAATCGGTAAATTAGTTTCATTTGCAATTGTAGAATAGTGAGCAATTAATCCTTCTTGTGTTGTTTTATTATAATATGGTGTAACAATTAAAGCACCATCAACACCTATATTTTCTGCCCATTTTGTAAAGTCTATTACTTGAGCTGTACAATTACCACCTGTTCCTGCAATAACAGGAATACGATGATTTATTGTTTCTACCGCAAATTTAATTACTTGTTTTTTTTCTTCAACAGTCATTGTAGAAGATTCACCAGTTGTTCCGCAAACAATAATGCTATCAGCTTTGTTTGCTATTTGAAATTCAATCAATTTTTTGAATTCTTCAAAATTAATTCCATTTTCATTAAATGGCGTTATTATGGCTGTTCCACAGCCTTTAAATATAATTTCTTTCATTTATTTTTCTCATATAATGATATGAAATATATCATTATACGAAACTCCTTTCTTTATAAAAAAGGTTTGATTGTATAAAATATATTTATATTTTTATATTATTATTGTATGTTAAAAAGTTTAAAAAATCAATAAAATCAATAATATTAAATTATCAAATTTTTTGACAATAAATTTGGTAATTTATGTTAAAAATATAATATTATATTATTGTGAATTTAAAAATTAAATTTTAATTATTTTTGTTTGTGAAATATTGATTATAACTTAAATTTAAAGTATAATTAATATTGTAGGTTATATTATTATGGGGGTGTATTTGGTTTCGACAATAATTTAGAAGGATAGATAGCGAGTAGTGGAGATGCCTGGCCACTTTAAAAGGCATAACTAAAATTAAACGCTGATAATAAAGAATTAGCATTCGCTGCCTAATTGCAGTGACGTTTTACTTTTGCAACCCACGGCTTAAGATAAGACGTTCAAATAGTGGGAAACGAAACAAGTATAAGTTTTCGATGCTTGTGGGATTTTAGAAAACTACTTTAAATAAACTTTGTTTGTTAGGAATATTTAAAGGAACTTTTATAGCAAGCTGCACTCGGAGAAGTCTATTTGGAAGAATTATTGGACAGGAGTTCAACTCTCCTCACCTCCACCAATGATGTATCTGTTCGAACTAATATTAGCCTATTCTTTTTTAAAATATAATAGCAATCAGCCTCGTGAAGATAGGAAAATAGAAAATTATTTCAAAAAAGTATGCGAATCACAAAATGGGATTGCTTGTGAAATAATAATAGAACTTGGAGATATGGACTTTTGGAATATAGAAGAAAATTACAAACAGAATAATTTAATAATATTTGACATTTATAAAAATCTTATATAAAATGACAATGTATGAAGATGCAATAAAGAGAATAATGGAGGTAGATAATATTATGAATGAAGAAATTAAAGATACAAGAAACATTGATGAATTAAAAAAATATTTAAAAGCAAATGGATTAGATGAATATATTGCAGAAATGCCATACTTTATAGAAAAGTTTAAAATTGAAAGACGTGATGGTACAAGATACTTCGTATATTGCGAAAATGATGGAGATATAATTTTTAGTCATAACAGAGATCAAACAGGACACCATACAGAAAAATCTAATTTTCGTATTAGAAAAATAGGAAAAGCAATTTTGATAGAGGAAATACATGTTTCTGATCCAGTATTTGTTCATTATATGATGGATGACCCTATAGGAATAGGTCATAA
>CANQEK010000065.1 GCA_947594985.1 uncultured Clostridia bacterium | reverse complement strand
GGTCTTGTCTTCTTTTTATTAATTGTATTTATAATATTTTATGTTGTCTATAATAATTTGATTACATTTATATTACAATTTGTTTAATCATTTTAACATCATATTTATTTAACGTCAATATAATTATAACATTTTTTCCTGTTTTTTGCAAATTTTTAAAATTGTTCTCTAATATTCTTATATTTAAAAGGACAAAATTTGTTTTTAAATACTCTTATATATGTAAGTACTTATCATTACATATGGAAAGGAGGTATAATGATAAATGAATTAGTAAAAGAAGCAAAAAAAGGCAGCAAACCAGCTTTTGAACAATTAATAATATATTATAAAAATGACTTATATAATATTGCAAGAACAAGACTTATGCAAATTGATGATATAGAAGATGCAGTACAGGAAACAATTATTTCTGCATATCAATCTATTCACAAATTAAGAAATATTGCAAAATTCAAATCTTGGCTTATAACTATATTAATTAATAATTGTAATTATATTTATAAGCAGAAAAAAATCACATGTATTTCTTTTGATTCAATTAATGGAGACAATTATTTATTGCAAGAATCAAAATGTGATTCTAATATTGAGTTTGATAATTTACTTAATATTTTAGATAGAGATGAAAAAACAGTAATTTTACTATATTATTCAGAAGGTTATAATTCTAAAGAAATTTCAAAAATGTTAAATATTAATGATAGTACTATAAGAAATATAATTTCAAGAGCCAAAAATAAAATAAAAGGCCAATTAAAGGAGGTAAATAATTATTATGGATAATAATGATAAAGAAATTAAAGATTATGTTATCAAAGCCAAAAAAATTCCACCAACAAGTTATGATTATATGATAAATGAAACATTAGATAGTCTTCCTAACAAAAATAAAATTATATATAATATTAAAAAATTTAGAAAAATTCTTGCAACAGCATGTTGTTTTGCATTTATAGTTAGTGGAGTAGTTTTTGCAAAAGATATACAAAAATTTTTTGTTGAAAAATTTAATTCAGGTAAAGGTATTCAAACAGCAGTAGAAAATGGTTATATTGCAAAAAGTAATGCAAATTATATTAATTCAAAAGTAGATGTTACTAAAGATCAAAATAATAATATTTTAGATAGTTTTGAAGTTGGTGGTAAAGTTGGAGATTTTCTTATGGATGACAATAGACTAAGTGTAGAATTTGAATTCCAATTTGACGAAAAAATTAATCAATATAAAAATCTTAAAAGTGAAGATGGAACAATAGATTATGAGAATTTTGGAGATTTATTATTAAGTAATCTTACTATAATGGATGATGAAAAAAGAATTATTTTATTTAATGATAGTGAAGAAGAATTTGATAGTTTTTGTAAAGAACATAACTTAGATTATTCTTACAAAGAATATAATGAAAATTATATTGATACATCAGAAGATTCACTAATAACAAATATTGATGAGGAAAATAATATAATAAAAACTACTTATAATTATGTTTCAAATTCTAATATGCCTAAATCTAATCATTTAACATTTTTCTTAAAAGAACTAACTTTTAGACCTAAACTTGATAAAGAAGAATCAATTCATCTTGAAGGAAATTGGAAATTTAATATTGATATTCCAAAAGCAATGATTGACAGGGAATCACAATATTATAAAGTTGTAAGTTGCGAAAAAGATAACTTTGATGTATATGAAGCTAAAGCAACAGATACAGGTTTTGAAATTGGAATAACAATTACTGGAATAGAACCACCAAAAATGCCAGATGAACTAGCCCAAAAAAATGAAGAAGTTGCTAGTGCAAATAATGGCCAAATATCATTCTCTAGTAAAGAAGAATTTATTTCCTTATATGGAGATGAAAAATATGCAAAGATGTATAGTGAATACTATAATAAATTTTATCCAATTAATGTTACAGGATCCCCTTGTGTTGTTTGGGAAAATAAATCTGAAGGAACATATATATTAAATTCTAATAAAGAAAGATTTAATTGTGATATGTTGAATTCAAATAGAAAATATAATAAAACTTTTAAATATATAGAAACATATGATGAAAACGGTTTTTCTAAGGTTGAATATACAGGCGAATACGATTTTTATGAAACATTTGAAATGACAAAATATGATGCTACTGATAAAATTATACTAGTTATAGATTATTATGGAGAGCCAGTTCATATAGTATTAGAAAAAAAATAATATTATTATAAGAACAAAAGCGGACAATACATAATGTACAAAAGTCAAAAATTTTCTAAATTGTCCGCATTTTGTTCTAAGCGACAAATTTTTCTAAAAAAGTTTGTGTGTAATTTAGGACGAAACCTTCTTAATTTTATGTTGGTAGTACAGTTGTGCTTGTTGCCTCTTTTCCAACAACATCACTCATTAATCTATTCCAAGTATTTGTTCCTATTATTCCATCTGCTGTTAAACCATTTTTATTTTGGTATGAAATTACAGAAGAATTTGTTCTTGTACCAAATACACCATCTAAGCCACCAGTATCGTATCCAAGTGTTGTTAATGCATCTTGTGCTATGCAAACATACACACCTCTACTTCCTTGTCTAATGATTGGATATCCAAACGCTACTTGTCTTTCATCAAAATGTACCCATCTAGGTGTAAGACTTGCTGGTTCAACGTAATTCCATATTCCAGAATTAATGGCTAAATTTCTCATTGAATTTCTTTCTGATTCATTTAAATTTTGACCAACATCAAAAGCAACTCCAGCATAATGTTGTGATAAATTGCTATGACCACCTTCCCAAGGTCTCTTAAAAGCAAAACCAACATATATTGGTTTTCCATATATATATCTAAAGCTATTCCATGCTTCCATTGTTCTTCGTGTAGTCCACAAAAGACCTGACTGACTTGAACCTCTGAATTCTTTTACTGTTAATGTTCTATTTGAATTATATGGCATAGCTTGTGATTCACCTCTATAATATGTTTCCATACGATTAATATTATTATTATAAATTAATATTTTTGCCATAAAGTAACTCCTTTCATAAAATTAATGATTTTGTTATCATTATATAATATGAAATGTGAATTTTTAGGTTACACTTAAAAGGCAGTTTGACTAAAATTAATGAGGATATGTATTATCAGTATAGTTTTGTTTTTGTAAATTAAATAAAATTTTTTTGTTCTATATAATGTATAAAAATTAATATTTTGCAGAAAATACTTAATATGAAAAAAATATATTTAATGAAAAATCCACATTTATTTCAAGGAGAAAAATATTTAAATAAAGAAATAAACTATTTTGAAGGATGGTATTTTAAAAATACTAGTGGAAAAAATAGTATTGCATTTATTCCAGGAATAAATATAGATGAAAAAGGAAAAAAGGCATTTATACAAGTGATTACTGATAGTTTATCTAGTTTTATAAATTATGACATTGTAGATTTTAAATATAATTCCAATCCTTTTTGTATTCAAATAGCAAATAATATTTTTTCAAATAACAGAATACATATTGATATTACTGATAAGATTAATAATTTTAAAATAAATGGAGATTTAAAATATTCCAATAATATAAATATATGTACTAATGCTTTTGCTCCAAACATTATGGGTCCTTTTTCATATATACCATATATGGAATGTAATCATGCTATTTTAAGTATGAGAAATACTATAAATGGACAAATTAAATTTAAAGATAATGTTATTGATTTTAATAATGGGATAGGTTATATAGAAAAAGATTGGGGTGTATCATTTCCTAAATCTTATATTTGGTGCCAAGGAAATAATTTTTTGAAATCAAATGCTAGTTTTATGATTTCAGTTGCTGATATACCTTTTAAAATTTTAAATTTTAGAGGGCTAATTTGTTCGTTAATAATAGACAACGAGGAATATAGATTTACAACTTATAATAATTCAAAAATAGTAAAATATGATATTAAAGATAACTTTTTTGAAATAGAATTGCATAAAAAAAGTTATAAGTTAAATATAAAATCACAATATAATACTAGTCAAAGATTAGTAGCACCAGTAAAAGGAACAATGAACAAAAATATTTTTGAAAGTATTTCTGCCAAAGTTTTAATAGAGTTAAAACAAAATGAAAAAATAGTTTTTTCTGATATAAGTACTAATTGTGGATTAGAAATAGTAAATTAAAATTTTGTGAATTTTTTAAATTAAAACTTGATTTCTGATTTTAATATGATATAATTAAACCATAAATTAGGAATTAATCCTGATTTATAGGAGATTTTTATGAAAAATTATTCAAGACAAAGAGAAGAAATAATTAAAGTGGTAAAAGATTCTTATAGTCACTTAACTGCAGAAGATATTTATATGACTGTGAAGGCTAAAGATCCAGCAGTTAGTAGAAGTACTGTTTATAGAAATTTAGGTTTATTAGTTGAAAATAATATAATTAATAAAATATCTATGCAAGTTGGAGCTGATAGATATGATTATAGAAGAGAACCACATAATCATGCAATATGTGTAAAATGCGGTAAAATTTTTGATTTTAAATATGATTTTGAATATGAGAAAATAAGAGAAGTTGTTAAAGAACAAACAAAAATAGAAATCTCTAATAATGGAATTGCATTGGAAGGAATATGTGATTCATGTAAAATTGATAATTAGGAGGAATGTGGAATGCCAGAATTAAAAGGAACAAAAACAGAAAAAAATTTAATGGACGCTTTTGCAGGAGAGTCTCAAGCAAGGAACAAATATACATATTATGCTAGTAAAGCTAAAAAAGAAGGATATGAGCAAATAGCAGCTATATTTTTAGAAACTGCAGATAATGAAAAAGAACATGCAAAGTTATGGTTTAAATTATTACATGATGGAGATGTACCTACAACTATTGTAAATTTAAAAGATGCAGCTCAAGGTGAAAATTATGAATGGACAGATATGTATGATAGAATGGCAAAAGAAGCTAAAGAAGAAGGATTTGATAAAATAGCTTATTTATTTGAAGCAGTTGGAAAAATAGAAAAAGAACATGAAGAAAGATATAAAAAGCTATTAGAAAATGTTGAAGATGGTTTAGTATTTAGTAAAGATGGAGATAAAATATGGAAATGTAGAAATTGTGGACATATTTGCATTGGAAAAGAAGCTCCAGCTGTTTGTCCAGTATGTAATCATCCACAAGCTTTTTTTGAAATAAAAGCTGAAAATTATTAATTATTAGTATATAAATTTTATATGCCTATATTATTGTTTAAAATACTTAAGCAAGAATATAGGCATTTTTTTAGAAATTTGACACTTAAAAAAGATGACAATGACTTAATAGTATTATTTTATATAAATTTATATATTCTACTATATAGAAAAATAGTTAATAAATTTATATAAGTTTAGAGTGAATTAGTTATTTTATATAATTATTATAATATGAGGAGGTTAAGTACAATTTAAATAATTTTCAAAAAAAATACCACATATAATTGAAAAAACACCCATAAGTAATCCTGTTCTATAAATTATAATACTAGCTTTAAAAAGATATATAGAAATGTAATATGTATGGTATATCCAAAGAATTATAAGTCCTATTGCAGAGATAATAAAAGAGATTAGTAAATTTATATTGACTAATCTTTTTACTTTTTTACTTTTTATAGAAATGTTCAAATTATTCATAAGTTTCTCCTTTATAATCTATTAAATAAATTTTAACATTTTGATTTTCGAAAAACAAATGAAAATATTGGAAATTTCGTTATTTAAATCTGTATAATAATAGAGACTTATGCTTTAAACATAAGTCTCTTATATACTTTTTTGTATTATTTTAAATCAAATTATTTAACTGTGTTTAATTTTTTTGATAAGCTTGATTTTTTTCTTGATGCTGTGTTTGATTTTATAACACCTTTTGTGCAAGCTTGGTCCACTTTTTTTACTGCATTTTTGAAAGCTTCTTCAGCTTTTGATTTATCTCCTTCTGCTACAGCTGCTTCAAAATTTTTAATTGCTGTTTTATATGCAGATTTTACCATATTATTTTGTAATGTTTTTTTCTCAATAACACTAACTCTTTTAATTGCTGATTTGATATTTGGCATTTTATATTTTGCACCTCCTCTTAGCATATAAGTAAATTTTACTTCAAATATTTTAACATGAATATATATAAAAATCAAGTGTTTTATTTAAAAAAATAAACTCATATAAAAGTACACATGATAAATACAATATAAAAACGTATATTTCACACAAAATTCACAATTAGAGATTACAATAAACTTGTATTATAATAATTTCTGTGATATATTATGGGCGAAAATTAAAACTAAGGAGGAGAAGATGATAGGTTTAGGATGCGACCATAGTGGTTATAAATTAAAAGAAGAAATTAAAAAGTACTTAGAAGAATTAGAATTAGAATATAAAGACTTTGGAGCATATGGAGAGGAAAGAACAGATTCTCCAATATTTGCTGAAAAACTTGCAGAATCTATACAAAATAAAGAATGTGATAAAGGAATTCTTATTTGTGAAACTGGTTCAGAAGTGTCAATAGTAGCAAATAAATTCAAAGGTATTAGATGTGCTTTTGGAATTGATGAAGTAACAGCAAAACATGCTAAAGAACATTTAAATGCAAATGTTTTAGCTTTACCTGCAAATAATTTAAAAACAAGTGAAGCTGTTAAGTTAATTAGAGTATGGCTTGCTTCTGAATTTTTAGGCGGAAGATATTTAGAAAGATTACAAATGATTGAAGAAATTGAGAAGAAAAATATGAAATAAGGAGTAACATTATGTGGGGAGATATAGCAATAGCATTTTTAATAGCTTTTTTGATGACATTTATGGTAACACCACATACGATAAATCTAGCAAAAAAAATAGGAGCAGTAGATACACCAAAAGATTCAAGAAGAATAAATAAAATTAATATGCCTAGATTAGGTGGACTAGCGGTAATTGCAGGATTTTTTGTGTCTATTATATATTTATTAGTAGTAATGACTATTGAAAATAAAATAAATTTATATGAAGATAATTATATTACAAAATTAATAGGATTTTTAATAGGAGCTCTTATAATAGGAGTAGTTTGTTTTATAGATGATGTTAAGGGAGTACCAGCATTAGTAAAACTGTTTTCTCAAATAATTGCTGCAACTATAGTAATAATGTTTGGAATAAAAATTGATACTTTAGATATACCTTTCTTAAATCTTAATAATCAAAATAATGGGTTTTATGTGTGTTTAACACTTTTTTGGATTGTTGGAATAACAAATGCATTGAATTTAATTGATGGATTAGACGGTTTGTCTACAGGAATTTCTTTAATATCTTGTTTATCATTACTTATAATTTTCTCATTAAACAGTTCTCCATTAATATCAATTATTTTAATAACTGCATTAGGAGGAGCTTTATGTGGATTTTTGCCATATAATTTCAATCCAGCAAAAACTTTTATAGGTGATACAGGTTCTAATTTCTTAGGTTATTGTTTATCTATAATATCAATATTAGGTATTGCAAAGACGTACACAGCAATAGTAATTGTAGCACCTTTGATGGTACTTGCATTGCCAATATGTGATACATTGTTTGCCATAGTTAGAAGAATAATTAATGGTAAATCCCTAAAAGCTGTTATTGAAGCAGATGCAGGGCACTTACATCATAAGATGTTACAAAAAGGTTTTACGCAGAAACAAGCTGTTCTAATTCTTTATGGTATTAGTGCTATATTTGGAATGTTTGCAATTATACTTATGGATAGTGGAATTTGGAAAGCGTTATCATTTGCTATAATCATTGTTATAATAATTGCTATGGGATACAAAGAGTTTTTTAAACAAAGATTACTTGATGATATGTCAGAAAATGAAAAAGAAGTGAAAAAATAAAAAAGATAATATAAACTGGAGTTTCCCCAAATGTTAGATTTTTGTCTAACATTTGGGGGACTTTATTTATTGGAATTCAATTATTCTATCTATATGCAAAATGCAATATTTTTAAATTTTAAGTAATAATACATTATATATTAATAATTTATTAATATTCTGTATCTACTCGTATATAAGATAGTATATGGTTTGACAAACTACCTTGAAATATAGTATAATATGTCGTGAGGTTGATTTTTAATGTATTATAATTGGAAAGGACAAATTAATACAGAAGAATTAAAAGTAGTATGTAATTTAATCAAAAATGGTGAGCTTGTTATATTTCCTACTGAAACTGTATATGGAATAGGTGCAAACGCACTAGAT
>CANQEK010000064.1 GCA_947594985.1 uncultured Clostridia bacterium | reverse complement strand
AATAATACTTGGTTCTATTCCTCCGCCATGTATTGCCCAAGTATTATTATCAGCTCTTTTTTGTAATAGTATTTTTCCTTCTTTATAAATTACTAATGTAGCAACTGGATTAAACATAGGGATAGATCCAATTTTTTCTCTTATTTTTTTTATATAATCACTTCTCATTTTGTTTTCCTTTCTTTTTTATAAATTTATTATATTTTTTATTATATTATAGAAAAATAACTTTTAAAATATTTTTTTAATTTTTTCTATATAAATCATTAAAAATTATATTAATGCTTTTTTTAAACCGTGCAAAGAAAAACTATGCACGGCCTTTATTTTACTCCTTCTATCCATTTGCAAAATCCTATTTTATAATTATTTGTTCCAGTTACTTTATATCTTACAATTGCAAGATTATTAAAAATTCCTAAACAATCACAAGTTTCTCTTGGATCTAAACTTCCAATTTTATTTGTACAATCTGTATCACTAAATACATCTTCTTTTGTACTTCCATTTGTATAAACTCTCACCTGCTCATCTCCTTTTTTCTCATTTTCAACTTCTGGTTCTTTATTTTCAAATTCAATAATCAAATCTTTATATAAATAATTCGTATCTACATTACCATTTATACCATCTATTTTAGCACTATTACTATTTTGCCACATATCATAAATACCCTTATATTGTTCTTCTTCTGATAAACTATAATTAGCAATCCAAGTTGTATATCTTTTCTTTATTTCATCTTTATTTAAATAATTATCAAACCAGTTTTTATTAGCATACACACCAGCACGTAATCTTGCATTTTCAATTACTGTATTAAAAGCAATACACATATTGGTTAATTTATTTTTTCCAAGTTTTATTATTGATGAATCTTCCATGTCTAAATAAATTGGTAAGTTTAAAGTTTTATCTTTTAACCTTTGTAATGTCCAATTAGCTCCTTCTTTAATTGTTTCTTCAGAATTACAATAATTATATATATAAGCTCCTATAGGAATTTTCAATCGCTTACATTCACTATAATTTCTTTCAAATTCAGTATCTAGTGTATGATTATTTTTATTTCCTATCCAACCTAATCTTAATATAGCAAAATCAATTTTATTTTTAACTTTATTCCAATCAATTCTGCTTTGGTACTGACTTACATCTATTCCAAACATTGATTACCCACCCTTCTATTTTTAAAGTATTACTATTATATGTTATGCAAAATATCAATTATTGTTATTATAGAACAAATCCTAAAATTTTAATATATCTAATAAAAAGTGGAAAAGCGACACAGGACATTTCCTATATCGCCATAATATAATTTATATTTTAACCAAGACTTTCATAATAAGAATTATAAAGTTTAGCATAATAACCATCTTTTTCTAATAATTCACTATGATTTCCCTGTTCTATAATCTTTCCGTTTTCTAACACTATTATTTTATCAACATTAACAATCGTTGATAATCTATGAGCTATAAAAATTGCTGTTTTTTCTGCAGATAATTTATCTATAGATTTTTGAATTAAATTTTCAGTATATGTATCAATATTAGCAGTTGCTTCATCTAAAATAAAAATATCTGGATTATTAGCAAAAATTCTAGCAAATGCTAACAATTGTTTTTGTCCTGCTGAAAAAGCTTCTCCTCTTTCTTTTGAGATTTCATCTATTCCGTTTGGCAATGAATTTATAAATTCATCAGCAGAAGCTAAACTTAAGGCTTTTTTAATATCTTCATCTGATATTTTTTTGTTTAATTTTATATTATCTTTTATACTTCTTGCAAATATAAATGGATCCTGTAAAATTGTCCCAATATGATTTCTCAAATCTCTTTTATTTATATCTTTAATGTTAATTCCATCTATAAGAATTTCACCCTTTTGTATATCATAAAATCTATTAACCAAATTAGTAATAGTTGTTTTGCCCGAACCTGTTTTTCCTACTAATGCAATTGTTTCTCCAGGATTAATGGTAAAACTAATATCTTTTAGAATCCAGTTATCTTCATCATATGCAAACCAAACATTTTTAAATTCTATTTTTCCTTTTAAGTTTGTTAAAGATAATCCACTCTCAAAATCTTCTAAATATTGTTTTTCATCTAATATATCATAAATCTTATTAATTGACACAATAGCCTCTTGCACAATTTCTACATTATCTATAATCCTATTAATTGGTTCAAACAATGATTTAATATAGCTAACAAATATGTAAATTGATCCAACTTCTATATTAATCCCCCAAAAATGATTAATTGAAGCAACTATTATTATAGTTATTGCTAAATTTTCAAACAAGGTTATAAAACCTGGAAATAGGCCTTCATAAATTGATGATGGTACTCTAGCTTTCATAAATTCAGAAGTCAAGTTTTCACATTCTTCTTGCTTTTCTTTCTGTATATTAAATATTTTAATTAGTTTTGCACCATAAATTGATTCTGCTAAAAAAGTATTTAAATTAGTTCGTATAACTTTTGATAAATCATATATTTTATTTAATATGTAAGTCAAGACAATTGAAGTTATTAAAACAAACGGAATTACTATAAATGTTAATAAGCTTAATCTAAAACTAAAATACATCATTATAAGAATTATAGCAATAATTGAGATAATATCTTTAAAAAAAGTAGTAATAACATCCTTAAACAATGCTGAAATATCTTCTACATCATTAGTAATTCTTACAAAAAGTTTTCCAGCAGGAGTTTTATCATGAAATTGTATATTTGCATCCTGCGTATATTTGTATATTTTATTTCTTAATGTATAAAGTATTTCTTCACCCATAATATTAGTTTTTGTCCTTGCTACAAAATCCAATATATTACCTATAACTACAATAAACAAATAAATAACACCTACAGTTGAAACAGTTATAATCCACTTTTTTTCAATTCCTAAACTTAAGAAATCATCTATAACAACCTTTACTAGATAAGGCTTTAAAAGTTCTAATATATTTATAATAATAGATATAAAAGAAACTATTACTATTATTTTTAGGTGTGGTTTTGCTATCTTATAACATCTATTTAAAGTTTTATTTTTCATTACATAACCTCCCTTATTCAGTAAAAATTTACATTAAAATACTTTCTTCCTGAGAAGATTGTTGCATATAAAATTTGTTATATAACTTATTGTTTTGTAATAATTCTTTATGTGTACCTTTTTCAACTATCTTCCCAGCATCAATTACAATAATGTTATCAGAATCTTTTACATCAGAAATTCTATTAGATATTATTATACACGTCTTTCCTTTAACTAATTTTTTTATATTAGCTAATAAACTTTTTTCAGTTCTATTATCTAAAGCAGAAAAAGTATCATCAAAAATCACTATATTACTTTTATTTAAAAAAGCTCTTGAAATAATAACTCTTTGTTTTTGACCACCTGATAAATCTATTCCTCTTTCTCCTATTACTGTATAAATACCATTTTTCATATTATTAAGATCATTTGAAAGCATAGAATTTTCAGTACTATCAAGTATTTCCGAATCCTGAAAATCATCTTTAAATAAACTTATATTTTCTTTTATAGTTGTTGAAAATAAGAAATTATCTTGAGTTATGTAAGAGATACTACTTCTTAAAATTGAGAGATCTATATTATTAATATCCTGATTCCCTATATATATTTTATCATCTGGTATAGGATATAATCTTAATAATAAATTCATTAATGTTGTTTTACCACTACCTATTGTACCAATTATTCCTAGTGTTTGACCTTCTTTAATTTCTATTGAAATGTTTTCTAAAACTTGATCAATATTACCTGGATAATTGAAATTTAAATTTTTAATTAATATGTCTCCATGTATCTCTTCTTTTTTATCTATCTTACCTAATTTTAAATTTTCTTGCTCTAAACTGAAAACTTTATCTAATCTGTAATATGAAATTTGAGCTCTTTTAAAACTTGATATTATTCTTGGTAGCCATTCTACTGGTTTATAGAATAAATCTATGTAACCAATAAAAGCAACAAAATCTCCTATAGTAATAGAATTATTTAAAACTAATCTTGAACCATATATAATAGCTATTCCATAACAAAAACCAAAACATATATTTATAGATGTAGATAAAAGTGTTGAATATATATCAACAGAAATGTTGCTTAATTTTAAAATTTTATTCTTTTTTATAAATTTTTTTAATTGATTAATTTCTCCTGAATATGCTTTAGTAGTTCTAATTGCATCAGTACTTTCCTGAACATATTCAGATAAATTAGTAAAATACCTTTGAGATTTTTTAAAGCTTTTTTCCACATATTTTTTTAAAATAATTGTTATATATGCAGTTATAATTATTGGACACATTGTAGCAATAGTTAATTTTAAGTCAATATTTTTCATTGTGTATGTAGCTATTATTAAAATAAATATTAATCTAGTTCCAGCTGATAATATTTTATATAAAAACCTTCTTATTTCAGCTACATCTTTTACAAAATATGACATTATTTCTCCATTTTTTATATTTTGAATAATATCCAACTTTGTCATTAAAAAACGATGAAATAAACCATTTTTTAAATCTCTTTCAAAAAATCTTGTAACATATCCTATCAAATACTTCCATGTAGCCCTTAAGAACAAAGCAACAACACTTGTAGAAACAAGTATAAATATATATTTATAAATTTGAATTTTATTTTCTTGTATATTATAAAATAAATCTACAATTTTACCTAATACTTTAGAAGGAATAGTTAGAAAATACACATTAATTCCTATAAAAAATATTATAAAAATTATTTGTATATAAACTTTTTTAAAAATTGATATAAATATTTCTTTCATTTTATTCCTCCTTTTAATAATATATAAACTTCCTCTTATATAAGGGGAAGTTTATAAAAATGATTTGACAAAAGTGATTAACTTAGTCCATTTGAAATTAATTCTATAAATTCTTTGTTATCTTTTGTTTTCATCATTTGATTTAATAATTTTTCTGTAAAATCAGCTGTAGATAAACTTGAAAAATTTTTTCTAATTAAATTAATTGTTTCATATTCTTTTTGTGTTAATAAAAGTTCATCTCTTCTTGTACCTGATTTATTTACGTCGATCGCAGGAAATACTCTTTTTTCTGATAAATTTCTATCTAAAAATACTTCCATATTTCCTGTTCCTTTAAATTCTTCAAAAATAACTTCATCCATTCTACTTCCAGTTTCTACAAGTGCTGTTCCTAATACAGTTAAACTACCTGCATCTTCAGTATTTCTAGCAGCTCCAAAAAAACGTTTTGGCTTATGTAGTGCTGCTGGATCAAATCCTCCAGATAAAGTTCTTCCAGAAGATGGTATAACTAAGTTATACGCTCTTGCTAAACGTGTTATACTATCTAATAAAACAACTACGTCTTTATTTTGTTCTGTTAATCTTTTAGCTCTTTCAATTACCATTTCTGCAACTTTAACATGATGTTCTGGTTGCTCATCAAAAGTAGAATAAATTACGTCACCTTTTATCGAACGTTTCATTTCTGTAACTTCTTCTGGTCTTTCATCTATTAATAAAACAATTAAGTATACTTCTGGATTATTGTCTGTAATACTATTAGCAATTTTCTTTAAAATTGTAGTTTTACCGGCTTTTGGAGGAGCAACAATCATTCCTCTTTGACCTTTTCCAATAGGAGACATTAAATCCATTAATCTCATAGTATATTCATTTGATTTTGTTTCTAGTTTCAATTTTTCTATTGGATAAATAGGAATTAAATCATCAAATGATGTTCTTTTCATAGCTTTTTCAGGATGTTCACCATTAACTTCTCCTACATATATTAATGCTGGAAATTTTTCACCCTCTTTTGGTGTTCTTTTTATTCCTTTTATCATATCACCAGTATCTAATCTAAATCTTTTAATTTGAACAGGTGATACATAAACATCTTTATTTGTCGATAAATAATTATCTCCTCTTAAAAATCCATAACCATCTGGTAGAAGTTCAAGTATACCTTCAACATATTCATCATTTTCACCAGTTAGCTTGTACTCAACTTCTGCATTATTATTTTTTTCTTCTATTTCTTTTTCTTCCCCTTTTTTTATATTATAATTTTCTAATATTTTTTCTTTTAATTCTGACTTTTTTAATTTAGAAACATTGGAGATTCCTTTATCTTTTGCTAGATTTCGTAAATCAGTAAGTGATAAACTATCTAATTCCATAAGTATAGCCCCCTTTATTTTTTTATATTGTTTGTTTGGAATTTCATTTAGACATAAATAAAAGTAATTTAATAAAAATTAAATTACTCAAATACAAAAATTAAAAATAAAATGATTTATTTACTAATATCAATAAAAACGGTTTCATTAGGTAAGTACATATCTAATTTTTCTCTAGCCACTTCTTCTATGTACTTCTTTGAATTAACATTTTCTTGAGTAGCAATAAGTTCTTCTTTTTTTTCGTTTAATTCTTCAATTTGAGCTGAATAATAAGAGATATCTTTATTATAAGAATTCAATTTTGTTTGTTGATTTACAAATGTAAAAATAGAGTAAATAACAAATACGATTAATATTAAATTCATTATTTTATTAATTTTAAAAATATTCATTAAAAGTATCTCTCCATTATTAATATTTATATTATAATATTCTACATAAAAACTAAAAACCCTTTTTTACAACTTTTTTAGTAAAAATAATGATTTTTTTTATAATATATAAAGGAATTTTTAGAATTTTTTTACAAATATTTACAAATTCATATAAAATTATAACACATAAATTACTTATTGTCAAAGAATAAATTAATATTCCAAAAAATATACCTAAAAACAAGAAAAATCTTATTTCGCCACCATTTATTTTTATAATACTATATAAAACTAATATTCCAGAAAGTATTAAAAATATAATATCTTCTATAAAAGTCAGTTTATCACAAGTTTTAAAAGCTTTTCTTATTACTCGAAAAATGTCAAATAATATACCTATTATTACTCCTATAATAAAAAAAAGCATAAAAGTTTGTTCTTGAGAAAAATTATACATATAGACCTAACCTTATTTAAAAATTTTACTTAAAATGTTTTTGCTTTTCTTTGCTCCCATGTCTGAATCCGAATATGCTAAACTATTTATTTTTCCTTCAACAATAAAATCAGATGTATCTATACTTAATTTATTAATCTTTAAATTATCACCTTTAATCGTAAGAAAGCCTAATTCTGTTTCCATAATAATAATTTGGTCATCAAAGCTAAAAATATCTAAAATTCCTGTAACATTAAGTTTTTCTCTATTTTCCAAAACAATATTTTGAAATTTATTATTAGAAGAATTATAATTCTCCATAATAATCACCTCCCACAAGTATAAAACTTTATATTTATATTTATTCACTATTTTAGTATTTAGAACAAAAGTGGCGGACAAAATTTAATTTATTAAAAAATAAAAAGCGAACAATTCAAATAAAGTGAATCCTCCTTATTAAACTTTTTTGTCTAATAATTTGGATTCACTTCAAAATTGAAAAGTTCACTTTTTTATTTATTCACCAAAAAATTTTCTATGAATTGCTTGAACAGCTAAATTGGCGTCATTAGAATCAACTAATACAGAAATTTTTATTTCTGAAGTAGTAACCATATGCATATTAATATTGTTTTCATATAATGCCTCAAACATATCAGCAGCAATTCCTGGTTTATTTGCAACTCCAACGCCTATTATAGAGACTTTCGTTAAATTTTCACTATGAAGAACTTCTTGGATTCCTAATCTATTCTTATTTTCTTCTAATACATCTAGTGTTTTTGATAAATCATTCATTTTTACTGTGAAAGCAATATCTTTAGTTATGTGTTCTCCAAATGATTGAACAATAACATCAATGTTTATAAGATTATTGGCTAATAATTTAAATAATTCATATGTTTTTCCTATTTTGTTTTCTAATCCTACAACTGTTATTCTTGATATATAATCATCTTTAGTAACACCACTTATTACAAGATCTTCAATATTATTACTTACTAAAGTTCCTATACTATTTTTTTCAAATGTTGATTTAGCATAAATTTTAACATTATATTTTTTGCCTATCTCAACACATCTATTATGAAGAACTTTAGCTCCCATACTAGACATTTCTAACATTTCATCATACGATATCGTATTTAATTTTTTTACACTCTGTATTAATCTTGGATCTGACGTATAAACGCCATCAACATCTGTAAATATATCACATCTTTCAGCTTTTAAACTTGCTGCTAATGCAACAGC
>CANQEK010000063.1 GCA_947594985.1 uncultured Clostridia bacterium | reverse complement strand
GAAACAATATATATAAAACATTATGTAATACAGAGATACTAAAATAGTTAAGAAAGAAGAAATAAAATTGATTTACAGAAAAACAATAATTTAATGATTATCAAATATTTTTCTTAATATATGCAGAGTTGACAACAATTTAATTTCATGTAATAATATAAGAATAATTTAAATGGAGGAATACATGGAATTTAGTAAAGAACAATCAATAATAGAAGCAATACTTTTTGCAAGTGGAAGAGAAGTAAACATAAAAGAATTAATGAATGTTTTGGAACTTGGAGCAGAAGATATTGATAAAATTATTTTAACTCTTAAAAATGAATATGATTCTAGAAATAGTGGTATAGAAATAATTAAAATTAATGATAATTACCAAATGTGTACTAAAAAAGATTTTTATGAATATATATATCCATTATTTGATAATAGAACAAACCCTAATATTTCTAATGCTGCATTAGAAACATTATCTATAATCGCATATAATTCTAATATAACAAGAGCTCAGATTGAAGCAATTAGAGGAGTTAACTCAGATGGTACAATATATAAATTATTAGAATTTGATTTAATAGAAGAGTCTGGAAAAATGGATGCTCCAGGAAAACCTACAATGTACAGAGTAAGTAATAAATTTATGAAGATGTTTGGTATATCAAATTTAGAAGAATTACCAGATCTTCCTAGATATAAAATAGATGAGAATGAACAAATAGTAATAGATGATATAATAGAGGCTCCAAACCCCAAAAGGGAAGGGGCAGAATAGAATATAAATAATTTATAACGTTAGTGTGAAATTAAATTAACATGATTATAAAAAGGTTTATAGGTAAAACCATTAAAAACCTAAATCTTATTATAGGGATATTTATATGGAAAAGGAAGAATATGTTAAAGAAATTACAAGTATACAAGATGATTTTGCTCAATGGTATACAGACATAGTATTGAAAGCAGAATTAGCTGATTATACTGATACAAAAGGCTGTATAGCAATAAGACCTTATGGATATGCAATATGGGAAAATATTCAAAAATATATGGATGAAAAATTTAAAGAAGTTGGAGTAACTAATTTTTATATGCCATCTCTTATTCCAGAAAGTATGTTACAAAAGGAAAAAGATCATATCGAAGGATTTGCACCAGAAGTAGCTTGGGTTACAATTGGTGGAGGTGAGGAATTAGAAGAAAAACTTTGTATAAGACCTACGTCAGAAACAATGATTTCAACAATGTATGCAAAATGGATTAAATCTTGGAGAGATTTACCAATAATAGGAAATCAATGGTGTAATGTATTAAGATGGGAAAAAGAGACAAGACCTTTTTTACGTTCAAGAGAGTTTTTATGGCAAGAAGGACATACAGTTCACGAGAATGCAAAAGAGGCTGAAGATATAGCTTTGACAATGTTAGATATATATGCAGATGTTATTGAAAATCTTTTAGCAATACCAGTATTAAAAGGAAAGAAAACTCCAAAGGAAAAATTTGCAGGAGCAGTAGATACATATACAGTAGAAACTTTAATGATAGATGGAAGAGCACTTCAAAGTGCAACATCACATTATTTTGGACAGAATTTTACAAAACCTTTTAATATTAAATTTCAAAATAGAGAAGGAAAGGAAGAATATGCGTATCAATCATCTTGGGGAAGTACAACTAGATTAATAGGTGCTGTTATTATGGCTCATGGAGATAATAGAGGACTTAAATTACCACCTAAAATTGCTCCAATTCAAGCTGTAATAATTCCAATTGCTCAACATAAGCAAGGTGTATTAGAAAAAGTAACAGAAGTATATGATAATTTAAAAAAGAATTATAGGGTAAAATTAGATGATAGAGATAACTATTCTACAGGTTTTAAATTTAATGATTGGGAAATGAGAGGTGTACCAGTAAGAATTGAAATAGGACCAAAAGATTTAGAGAAAAATCAAGCAGTTTTAGTAAGAAGAGATACAAATGAAAAAGAATTTGTTGAACTTTCAAAATTAAATGAAAGATTAAATAAATTATTTGATGAAATTCAAAATAATATGTTTAATATATGTTTGAAGAGAGTAAAAGACAAAACTACAATTGCATGTTCTATTGATGAAATAATAAAAAATTTAAATGAAAATCAGGGATATGTAAAAACAATGTGGTGTGGTGATGTTGAATGTGAAAATAAAATAAAAGAATTAACAGGTGCACATTCTAGATGTATTCCTTTTGAACAAGAACATTTAGCAGATACATGTGCCGTTTGTGGGAAAAAGGCTAATATAATGGTAACATGGGGAAGACAGTATTAAGTTAGAGAATTATATATGATTATTATATCTAGAATTTTATATAATAGGAAAGTAATAATTCTATATATAAAAAAGATTAACGGTTTTGAAGAGAACCCAAAAAGTTTAACTTTAGGGTTCTCTTCATTTAAATTGTTAATTTTTTTATTTGTTTAATTTCACTATAAAGTTTTGCAATATGTTCTTGTCTTGATTTATAAGCAGATTTTAATTCGTTTAAAATTTGTGGAAGTTTGTCGGGTTCTTCATGTTCTTTTAAATAATATTTTGCTTCTTCTCTATAATATTCTTTTTTATCTTCGGTAGGTGCCGTTTGTAATTTATAATAATATTTTTGTGCATCATTAATTCTTTTGATTTCTTTTTTTAAAAAGTCTACATAGCTAGATCTAGCAACAATTTCATATTCAGTATCATCTATTACAACTTTAAAAAGTGCTTTTAAAATTTTTTTATCAATTTTTCCAACTCCTGAAATGGTAATTTTTTTTAAGAAATTTTTTGAATCTTTTTGAGGAGTAGGCCTTGCATGCTCAATTAAAATATTTAATGCATCTACTACACCAACGTGAGATTTATATTGACGTTTAGCGGTAATTGCTTCAAATTCATCTGCTACTCTGATTATTTGAGCTTCATATGGTATTTTATTTCCAAGTACTCCATGAGGATATCCGCTTCCATCTAAACTTTCATGATGATATAATGCACCAGCAGCGTAAGGACGTAATTTTTGATCATTCATACATATTTTATATCCTATAGAGGTATGTGTTTTCATTATTTCATATTCTTCATCTGTAAGTTTTGATGGTTTTTGCAATATTGAAGGAGGTATAAATAGTTTGCCTATATCATGTAAATAGGCACAAGTTGTACAATATATCGTAAATCCTTTTGATAAATGTAAATTTTCACAAAGTCTACAAGTAATATTTGCAACATTTTCGCAATGCCTTTTTGTAAATGCATCTAGTCCATCAAGCATTTTTAATTGATATCGAATAGTTTCATCTAAATTATATGATTTTATAGACGTACTATTATAAAAATCAAAAACTTCTTTCATAAAATCTCCTCATCTGTATATCTATTATATAAAATATTATCATATTTATAATAATAATTCTATACTAAGGAAAAAAATATTTCAATTATTAATTCAAAGTCTAGAAAATATAATCAAATAAATCCATTTTTATTATGGTAAATTAACAAAGTATTATTTATATTTAAGTAATGAAAAATTAAGAAATTTAATAATTATAATTTGAATAGTTACAATATATACTTATTTTACATAAAATTAATAGTAATATAAAATGCTTGAAAAAAAAGCAGAAATATAATATTATATAAAAAAATAAGCAATAATAGAGGGAAAAATAATGTATTTAAAAAGATTAGAAATGCATGGATTTAAATCTTTTGCAGATAAAACAGTATTAGAATTTATGCCGGGTCTTACAACTGTGATTGGACCTAATGGTTCTGGTAAAAGCAATATATCGGATTGTATTAGATGGGTTTTGGGAGAGCAAAGTTTGAAATCTTTAAGAGGATCAAAGTCAGAGGATATTATATTTTCAGGAACGCAAAGTAGAAAACCATTAGGATATGCAGAAGCATCTTTAGTTATAGATAACTCAGATTCTAAGTTGCCTATAGAATATATGGAAGTTACAGTAACTAGAAGAATTTATAGAAGTGGCGAGTCAGGATATTTTATTAATAAAACTCCATGTAGATTAAAAGATGTTGTAGAATTATTCATGGATACAGGTATAGGAAAAGACGGTTATTCTATTATTGGACAAGGAAAAATTGACGAAATATTAAGTAATAAATCAGAGGATAGAAGACATATATTTGAAGAAGCTGCAGGAATTGTAAAATATAGAACAAGAAAACTAGATTCAGAAAAAAAATTGGAACAAACTAAGCTAAATTTATTAAGAATAAATGATATTATTAGTGAAATAGAAGCTAATATAGGTCCTTTGAAAATTCAATCTGAAAAGGCTAAGAAGTTTTTGAGTTTAAGGGATGAACTAAAAAAAGTAGAAGTAGGATTATTTTTATATAATATAGATGATTTAAAAATTAAAATAGAAGAATTATTAGAAAATATAAATATTTTTGATAATCAAAAAATTGAAGAAGAAGAAAATCTTCATAGTATTCAATTAGAAAAAGATAATTTAAAAAAGGAAATTGAAAATTTAATTCAAGAGATTGAAAGAGTTCAAAATATTAGTTTTGAAGGAAATCAGAAAAAAGAACAATATAATAGTGAAATAAATGTTGCTAATGAAAGAATTTTAAATAATAATGAGAATTATAATAGATATGCTGTAGATATTGAAGAACTTGAAAAACGTAATATTGAATTGGAAGAAGAAAAAAATCAAAAGTTAGAAAAGAAAAATAGTTTATTTAGTAATAAAGAAAAATTTGAAAATGAATTAAAACAAAAAGAAGAGGAATTGTCAAAATATTCCCAAACGTTGTCAGATAAGGAAATTGAAATAGAGGATAAAAAAAGAATTGTTCAAACAAACATAGATAATAAATATGAGATAATAGCAGAGTTAAATACTCAAAAAGCAAATAAAAATAATTTAATAAAAAATGAAAATTCTTTAAAAAGTGAAATACAAGTTACAATATCTGATTTAGATGCTTCAAGAAATAATAAAGAAGAGTTATCTAAAAAGTTTTATGAAATAGAAAAAAATAAACTTGATATTGGTAAATTTTTAGATGATATAGAAAAAGAAAGAGATAAGTGTTACGAGAAAATTAAAGAATTTGAGTCTGAAATAAATAATTATCAGTCAGAATATAGAGTAAAAGAATCACGATATAAGTTTTTAGTCGAAACTGAAAAAGAAAAAGAAGGATATAGTAAAACTGTAAAATCATTATTAGATGCAACTGAAAAAAATTCAAATTTATCAAAAGGAGTACATGGTGTTTTAGCAAATCTTATTTCTGTTGATAAAAAATATGAAATAGCAATTGAAATGACTTTAGGAGCTGCTATACAAAATATAGTAACAAATTCTGAGGAAGAAGCGAAGAAATTAGTAAAATATTTAAGAGATAATAATTTAGGAAGAGCATCATTTTTACCTATTACTTCTATAAAAGGACAAAAACTAACAAATATTAATAATAGAGGAATTCAAGGAATTTTAGGAATAGCGTCAGATTTAGTAAGTTATGATAAAAAATATGAAAGTATAGTTTTAAATTTGTTAGGTAGAACAGTTGTTGTAGAGGATATTGATGAAGCAGTAAAACTTGGAAAGCAAAATTCTTATAAATTTAAAATTGTTACATTAAAAGGTGATATAATAAATCCTTCAGGAGCAATAAGTGGAGGATCTGTTGTAAATAAAACTACCAGTATTTTAGGTAGAAGTAAAGAAATTAAGAAAATAGAAAAAGAATTAAGTGAAATTAAAGAAAAAATTAATAAAGTAGAAAAAGAAAAATTAGAATATCAGGAAAGTAGTTCTGAGCTGTTTGATAAATTTGATAAGAAACAGAAAGAATATCAAGAGCTAGAAATTATATATGCAACTGAAAAACAGAAAATTAATATTTTGGAATTAGAAATTTCTAAATTAGAAGATAAACTTACTAAATTAAGAAATAACTTGGAAGAATCAAAAAAAGAAAATGATAATATTTTAAAATTAGAAAATGATTTAAACGAGAAAATTAAGCTGATAGATTTAGAAAATGAATCTTTAGAAAAGATTATTGAAGAATTTACAAATTTAAATAAGGATAATCAAAAATACATAGATGATTTAAATTTTGATATAACAAATTTAAAAATTTCTGTATCATCATTTGATGAAAGTGAAGTGTCAATAAACGAAATGATGGATAGAATTAATCTTGATATTCAAAATAATATTAATAATATAAATAATAAAGAACAATTAAGAGAAAAAATATTAGATGATAATGCAGAATTACAAAATAAAATAAAATTGATACAGCAAAGTATGGAAGATTTGAAAAAAGAAATTGAAGGAAGTACAGATAAAGTTGAACAGTTAAAAGAAGAAAGAATTTTAAAAAATGACAAAATGATGACTTTAGAGAAAGAATTGCAACAACAAAATTTAAAAATAGATGATATTAAAAATCATATTTCAAAGTTAGATTTAAAAAAGTCTAAAATAGAACTTGAATTAAATCAAATAATTAATAGAATGTGGGAAGAGTATGAATTAACACCAAATAATACTGAAAATATTGAAAAGATAGAAAACCCTACTGTAGTTCAAAAACAAGTAAATTCAATTAGAAAAGATATTAAAGAACTTGGAAGTATAAATATAGATTCAATAAAAGAGTATAAGGAAATAAAAGATAGATATGATTTTATGAGTGAACAAAGATTAGATTTGGAAAATTCAAGTAATAAATTAAAAAAAGTTATTGCTGAGATGACTGAAACTATGAAAAAACAATTTTCTAAACAATTTAAAATAATTAATAAAAATTTTGGCGAAGTATTTACAGAATTGTTTGGTGGTGGAAAAGCAGAATTAATATTAGAGAATGAAGATGATATTTTAGAATGTGGAATTGATATTGAAGTTCAACCACCAGGAAAGAAACTGCAAAATATGATGCTTCTTTCTGGAGGTGAACGAGCTTTTACAGCTATTGCTTTACTATTTGCAATATTAAAAATAAATCCAGCGCCATTCTGTGTTCTTGATGAAATTGAAGCAGCTCTTGATGATGTTAATGTATACAGATTCGCTGAATATTTAAAAAAATTCTCAAAGAAATCACAATTTTTAGTTATAACGCATAGAAAAGGAACTATGGAGGCTGCAGATACAGTTTATGGTATTACAATGGAAGAAAAAGGAATAAGTAAACTTTTGTCTATGAAGTTAAAGTAGTTTATATGAAGATATATCAATGTATATAAAAAATTAGGTAGATTTTTGGGAGCGACTATCATAAAATATATATATAAGGAGGTAAAAAAAACATATTGTCACCACTTTTAAAAAAATGTTAAAAATGGATTGTATAGAAAAAAAGAGAAAAACAAAGAAAAAAAGAGAATAATTGACAAAACTCTATTTTTAATGAAAATTAAAAAGAATAATTTAAGTTAAATCCGATAAAAAAACGATTATAATCAAATAGTTTGTTTGAAATAGCTAGATATTTATAGTATAATTATCGTTAGTGACGATTTTTTAAAACTAAAAAGGAGAGTGAAATTTATTTTAAAGAATTGGGTTAAATATTATACAAAAGAAGCTATTAAAACCCTAAAACTCGTTACAATTGGTTCAGCTATAGTTATAACTGTAGTATGTATAAAATACAAACCTGCATATAAAGTCACAATATCGGGTGAAACAATTGGATTTGTAAGTAATGTTACTAATATAGAGAAAAAAATTCAAAAGTATTTGAAAGATACTTCTGGAAATGTTGCTTTTAGAGAAATTAAAGCAATGCCAGAATATGAATTAAAATTAATAAAAAGGGATAAAGAAGTTAGAGATAAAAAAATTATGTTGGCTATTGAGGAAAGAACGATAACAACTTATAAAACATATGCTTTAACATGTGAAGGAGAAAATAAAACAGTAGTTCAAACTCAAGAAGAGGCAGAAAATATAATTAATGAAATTAAAACAAATTTAGAGCCTGATATAGACCTTAAGTTAGGTATAGTTGAAATTTTCTCAACAGAATATAATGTTAATTCTAAGCAAGAGGCTACGGAAACTTTGAATGAAATAAAAATAGCTAAAGTAAATGAATATGAAAATCAAAAAAAGCAAAAAGCAAAAAAAATAGCTGAGGAAAAAGCAAGGATAGCTAAACTTAATTTAGCTAATAGTATTGCTACTACTTCTACTAGCGTTCCTACAGGAAATTTAAACGGAATGGCTCTATCAATACCAGTAAATGGTTCTATTTCTTCTAGATTTGGAAGTAGAGGAACATCAAGGTCTACTATTCATACTGGATTAGATATAGCTACTTCT
>CANQEK010000062.1 GCA_947594985.1 uncultured Clostridia bacterium | reverse complement strand
AGGGTTTAAATAGAATTTTTGTGTCTACTTTTTCTTGACTACTCCAGTAGAACCAATGGATTTTTATGAATTTAAAATTATTTTATTATTCATAATAATAAAATGAATTACTTAAATTTTCCTTATTTCTTAAGTAATTATATACATTTTTTATTCTAGTCATAACGCCTTCATCTATATAAATATCAGTTCTATTTTTAGTATAAGTATCTATATATGTTTCTAAATTATCATAAAACAAGTCTGTAAGGTCATAGCATACATATTTTTCATCTTGATATACTTTGAAAGCTTCTAAATCATTTGCACTTAATAATCTGCCACGAATAAATGCAAAAGTGTTAGGTTTATGCATTTCTTTGACTTCATATTGATAAATATATACTAAAGGCAAAATAGCTCCACCCGTACTATTAATATCTTTTTTATAATGAGGAATAGTTGTTGAAAGTATCATACATTCTTCAAAATCATTTTTTCCAATAGGTATATTATAGGCATCTATAGATAAGTGATGTTCTAAAATTAATTGGTATTGCAATTTATTTTGAATTCTAGAATCAAATATTATACTTTTATCAGGATCTTTAACAAAAAGATGAGGATTAACAGGGCTAATAATATTTTTTCCATTGTCAATTTCTTTTTGTATAATTTGTTCTACTTTTTGATAATATTCAGAAATCTTTTTATTTCTTAATTCAGAACTTATCACATATTCATCAAAGAAAGGTTGTAATTCTTCAATAATTTCTAAATTTGTATTAGAGGAAGTGGTTTCATTTTTAGGTATTTTTACAGTAGATACACTAGATACGTCTTCGATATTTGAATTGCTATTTGAGCCTACATTTAAGCCGGTATTTGATTCAATATTTAAGCTTTCATTTTGTGTTTGATTTTCTACAAAATCTATTGTACAATGCCAATCTTGACCAAATATAAAATTATTATTAGTTAAAACAAAGTAATAATGGTCCTTTTCAAGTTCAAGTGGTTTTTCTATTAAACTTAAATCATAAGCTTTTGATAAATCTATTAACATTGTTCCTTTTGAACTAGGCTCAAAATTTGTATTCTTAAATTTAATGTTATTTGAAATTCTTGGTATTTCTTCAGATGTAGACCAACGCATTAATTTTATTTTATTTTCAAATTTTAATTCTTTATCTGACTTATTTTCAACATAAATTGCTACTTTTCCATTTCCTTTATATTCCGCTTTTAGCGAAAGATTATCTTCATTTAGCAAAGAAAATAAAGATTCATGAGCAAACACTAGACCTGACATTAGCAAAATGGCTACTATAATTGCTTCTGCAAATTTTCTTTTCATTTTATATAACCTCACAAAAATTTTATTTTTTAGGGTATTTTTATCATTAGAATTTGATTTGATTTCATTTTCTAAATTAGATAGAGCAATATTAACTTTTAATTTTTCTAATATTTTATTTTCATCTATCATCCAAATTGTACCCACTTTCTTTAAAAATTTTTTTAATTTTTTTTCGAATTCTAAATAGTTTAGATTTAATTTTAGATTCGGACATATTTATTTCTTTAGAAATGTCTTTTATAGTTTTTTCATCGTAATAGTAATAGATAAAAATTTTCTTATCTTCGTCCTTTAAACAATCTACATATTTTAACATATTTTCTTTTTTGGCATATTGTAATTCGATGTTGTCAAAATCAATTAATTGTTCTTCGTAATCATCAATATTAACATTTATTTTTGCATTTCTATATTTCTTTTTTACTAAATTTTTTGTTATTCCTGCTATATATGAGGACATTTTGTTATTTATATCTAATTTTTCCTGATTTTTCCAAATTGTAAATAGAACATCTACAACAATTTCTTCTATATCTTCATCTGACAAAGAATAATAAGAATTTCGTGCAATTGAATAAATGTAATTTGAAAAATCTTTCATTATATTTTCAAGCAGTAAGTTATTATGTTCTATATAACTAGATATTTTTCTTTTTTTCGTTTCCAATTTAGACCTAAACTCCTTATATTTTTAAAAGATATCTTTCGTTTATATATTACCATATTTTTTGTTTTTGGTTGCATTTTTTAAAATTTAATTAAATAAAAATTTAAAATAACTTTGATTTGTAACATGTGCCATTGAATCTAGTA
The DNA here is from genome assembly GCA_947594985.1 of uncultured Clostridia bacterium. Taxonomy (GTDB): domain Bacteria; phylum Bacillota; class Clostridia; order TANB77; family CAG-508; genus Scatovivens. The sequence goes on along the minus strand of CANQEK010000062.1, from coordinate 6,211 downwards.
TGAGTTCACTAACTATTTCAAAATTAGTTGGAACAAGTGTAAGAGAACTAGAAAAGACTTATGCTTATGTATTAGATAAGTTTATGAAAGTAGAACTTGAAGGACTTAGAAAGCATTTAAAAAATAGCAAAATAATTGAATTTCCTAAAGTAAAATATGAGATAAACTCTATATCATAAATAACAGAAAACCGTATGATAAATGAAAAATATGGTATTGCAATAGCTGAAACATTACATTATTTGATTATACAAAACCTTTAAAAGAATTAAATCTTACCAATGTAAAAAGCCAAGCATTTTAAATTTGCTCGGCTTTTATAGATGATTTTTTTCTAAGTAGAAAATATCATAATTAATAAAATAACACCTGCAATTCTATAACGAAAAATAGCATTTTTATATTTCTACTTCTGTACATGGTTTCTATTCATTAATCCATTGAGGTATAAAATCCTGTGGATTCTTTTTATTATAAACAATAGGAATATCATCAATAGGTAATGGTCTAGACAAAAAAATTGTTGCCTTTTGAGGGGAATAAGCATCTTCAACACTTAATTCCTCTTGATATGTTGTATTTCTTTCTTCAATTGTTTGACCATCTTTTGTTACAAAAGAGAATACTGGATAATGTTTACCTCCTTCTTCTACATATTTTATAATTTTGCCAGTAACGGTAGCTTGTGTTTTACCTTGACATAATATTAATGCAATAATCAATATTCCAATTACTATCAAAAAATACATCATTTTCACCTCCTTCTATTATTCATCTATTATATCAAATCTATATAAGTATTTTTAATAAAACTACTATAAAAAATAAAAATTTAAGTATTGCAAAAAGTCTTATCTTGATTAAGTATTAACAATATTCTTAAGTGCTAACGATTAAATGCAGTTATTGAATAATATAATTGATAATCTTTTCCAATTGAAGTCGTGCTAGTTATTTCTAAAGTAAGTTGTCTCTCATTATTTAAGTCGTGGAAAATTTGTGATTGTCCAGTTGTAGTATAATCATTAATCATTTTTTGAATTTCGCTACTATATATTGAAATATCATCATTATATAATTTACTTAAAAAAGAATATATATTATTTAAATCACTTGAATAGTTTAAATTGATTTCAGCAGAAATATACTTAATCTTCACTTCGTTTAAACTTGTATTATAGTTATATGTAACACTATTATCTTCTTGAACATATTTTAAATCACAAGTTATACCATCTGTTTGAGTATAATTATAAGTTTGCATAGTTTTAGCTACGCTATCTAGGAATTCTTGTTCAGTATTTGCTGCAATTGTCCCTTCATTTGAAGATATCATAAACAATAATATAAATAAAGAAGTATATACTAATAATTTTTCTAACAAAATTTTTTTCATATTAATTTTCCTCCTTATTTAAATTGTTTATATTGAAGTAAATCTTATAAATTTTAAATTTAGAAGAGAATCCATTTTTTTCTCCAATATATTCAAAATATGTTTTCGTTTCTTTTACCAATTTACAATTTTTATAATCTGTATATTCAAATTCATTTTTATTTCTTTCATCCAATATCTTGTCAATATATTGTTTTAATGTTTGGGTATCGATCCATGTTAAATTTTTAATTATAGTTATATTATTTTGTTCTTTAACAATAGCTGTATAAGCTAAATTTTTAAATCTATGAAATTCTACTAATCCTTTAACAACACTAAAAACAATATATAATATTCCAAGCTCTAATACAATAGTTACTCCTGTTCCTCCCAAATATAAATTAGTAACACCTGAAACATTTAAAATAAATAAAATTCCAAAAATTGCTACTAATAATATAATATCGAGTGTAAAACCAAAAAACAATCTCCATTGACTAGTTTCCCATTTTTTCAACAGTTTATGTTGAGTGTTAATATAATAAATCTCTCTCTTCATTTTATTTAATTATCCTCCTATTCAATTGCATTGTATCATAAGAATATATAAAAATAAAGTGATATTATTTTTTATATATTATAGAAGGTATTGACTTTTCTATCACAACTGTATATATTGTATATGTACAATATAAAAAGGAGATAATTTAAACTATGAATATAATAATAAGTAATTCAAGTAATATTCCTATATATGAACAAATAAAAGAACAGATTAAGAGCAAGATAATATCCAATGAATTAAAAGCAGGAGAAATGTTGCCCTCAATTAGAAGTTTAGCAAAAGATTTAAGAATAAGTGTTATAACTACAAAAAATGCTTATGAAGGGTTAGAGCAAGAAGGATATGTTGAAACTATTGCTTCAAAAGGAACTTATGTAGCAAATAAGAATGTAGAAATTATAAGAGAAGAACAACTGCAAAAGGTAGAAAATTTAATTGATACTGCTGTTTCTATTGCTAAAATAAGCAAAATTTCTAAAGAAGAAATGCAGAATATGTTAGATATTTTATATGAGGAGGATAAATAATATTATGGAAAATGTGTTAGAAGTTAAAGACTTATGCAAAAAATATATGGGGTTTGAATTAAAAAATGTAAATTTTATTATACCAAAAGGAATGATAATTGGTTTAATAGGAGAAAATGGAGCTGGAAAAACAACAACCATAAAAGCCATACTTAATATTATAGATAAAGATAAAGGACAAGTAAAAATATTTGGTTTAGACTTACAGCAAAATGAAAAGAAAATAAAACAAGACATAGGTGTTGTTTTAGATGATAGTTTTCTTTCAGAATATCTAAATCCTAAAAGTATAAGTAAGATTATGAAAAATTTTTATCCTAATTGGGATGAAAAATTATATTTTAAATATTTAGAAAAATTTGAACTTCCATTAGATAAAATATCTAAAGAATTTTCTAGTGGTATGAAAATGAAATTAAAAATAGCAACAGCGATTTCCCATAAACCTAAATTACTAATTTTAGATGAACCAACATCTGGCTTAGATCCTGTGGCAAGAAATGATATATTAGATATTTTTCAAGAATTTATAGAAGATGGTGAACACTCTATATTGCTTTCTAGTCATATTACATCAGATTTAGAACATATTGCTGATTACATTACTTTTATAAATAATGGAGAAATTATTTTCACAAAACCAAAAGATGAACTAACAGAAAACTTTGGAATAGTAAAATGTGATGAAAACGATTTTCAGAAATTTAATAAAAATGACTATGTAAAATATAAGAAAAATAAATACGAATATGATGTTCTAATTGAAAACAAATATGAATTTAAAAGAAAATATGATATTTCAGTGATTGATAAGCCTAGTATAGAAGATATTATGCTAATTTATATAAAGGGGGAAAAATAAAATGAATATTATAAAAGGATTAATTGTTAAAGATTTTCAAACAATAAAATCGTATAAATCAACAATATTTTTTATGATATTATTATTTGTAGTGTGCTCATTTCTTAGCAATAATTTTGTAATTAGCTTGTCTGTTTTTATGCCATTATTGTTTGGAATGTTAGGATTAAGTAGCTTTAGTTATGATGATTTAGCAAAAGTAGATAAATATGTACTTACTTTTCCAGTAAATAAAAAAGATGTTGTAAAAGCAAGATATATGTATATTTTGATAGTTACATTATCAGGCACAGTATTAGGATTAATTTTTACAATACTTGCTCAAGGAATTAAAACATCAAGTTTTTTTGATAAAGAATTTTTAAGTAGTGTTTTAGCAAGTGTGATTGGAAGTTCAGTTGGTATAATGTTTATACAATCTTTACAAATCCCAATTATGTATAAATTTGGCGCTGAAAAAGGAAGAATTATACAAATGATTATGATAGTAGTTTTAATGATAGGCATATCTTTAATTGTTACTACTTTAATGAATTTTTTGGGAATTTCATTAGAGAATTTACTATCAATGTTAAAAAATTATTTAATAGTAATATTAGGAATTACAATGATAGCAATGTATCTATTATCGTTTATCATCTCTTGCAAGATTTATTGTAAAAAAGAAATTTAAGTAGTTATAAACTTACTTGGTATGATTATATATAGTCAGGATTTCTTATGAAATAGCATATGGAACTTTCTTTTTTTGCTTATAGATTTGAACTATTAAAATAAATAGAACAGATAAAAATTATACTTTTGAATTAAAAGGAAAATATTCAGAAAATGAAGAATATATAAGTAACAGAAATATTAGTATCAAAGTTAAGGAGTGAAGATTATATATGGAAGAATATTTAGAATTTGCAAAAGATATTGCATATCAAGCTGGTAAAAGTAATTTCGTATAATATATCTAAGGTAGTACAAGAATTAGAACGCAAAGCGTATTTTATTGGTGTAGGAAGTGTTATAAGGGGTTGCATGTGTGTTACTTCTAGTATATGATCAAAGTATAAATGGTGCAATAATAAGTAATGGGAAAATACATAATGAAGTTATTAATACAATAAAAAAATATATTATTGAGGAGTAAATAGAGATAAATAAAATACAACATGATTTTTATAAAAGTAAAGTAAATATTGTAAATTATTTGCTTTTATGATAAATTAATTTAAAAATAATTAATTAGTTTTAAAGGAGAAATTTATATTGGAAAATAAATATGAGTTTTTTATAGCAGGTAGAGCTAGAAATAAAGAAAATATATTAAGAATATGTAAATTATTTGATAATTATAATATTTCTTATTATTGCTTTTTAAACGATGAAGATAATTGGGGATATGGTAATAAAAATCAAACATCAGAAGAAAAGCAAAAAGAATTTGAATCATTAGGATTAAAAAATGATATTGTTTTAAAATTATTTAATAAAGATTTAGAAGGAGAGAAATGTTCAAAAAATTTATTACTTGTTTTACCAGCTGGAAAAGCAGCACATATAGAAGCTGGAATTGCATATGGTTTAGGCAAAAAATGTTATGCAATAGGAGAATATGAAACAACAGATACTTTATATAATATTTTTGAAGAAATATTTCCAAATACAAATAAATTAGAGGAATTTTTGAGTAAATATAATTAAATGAATATATTACTGTTTTTATTTTACTTTAAGAAAATATCTTGTTTACTATCATAGGTAAATCATTGATTGAATCAAGATAAAAATTTGTCTTTAAGTCTTTATCATAGCCATATTTTGCATGGATAAAAGGAATGTTAGCAAATTCTGCTGCTTTCAAATCTAAGATTGTATCACCAACGTAAACAGCTTTTTCTAAATTATTATTAGTTATTATTTTTTTAATAGCATCTCCTTTTGAGATATTAAATTTACTTGCTGGTATATAATCTGTAAAAAGTTCTTTTGAATTTGAATATTTAAGAAATGCTTCTATATATTCATTAAGAGATGTGTTACTTACAATATAGAGTTCATATTCATTACTAAGTTCTTTTAATACTGTTTGTAAGTTAGGATATAGATATCCACCATTTTTATGCAAGTCTTGTACAGTTAATAAAGAGATTTCTTCTATTAGATTACAAGCAGTTTTTGAGTCTAAATATGGAAAATATGCTTTTGCACAGTCAATTTTTGATAAACCAAAACATTTATAAACGGTTTTATAACTTACTTCTTTTAAATTATTTTTTTTCGCAACTTCACATGCACAGTTATAAGTATTATCGGTTACTTCCCATAAAGTGCCATCTAAATCAAATAATATACCTTTTTTCATCTAAAACTCCTATTTTTATATTTATAAATTAAATGATATTATTTTTAAAAACAAAATAATAATATTATTATATATTATATAATGATGAAAAGCAATAAAAATAGTAAGAAGAATGTTAATATTACTGATGAAACGTTCGGTTGCAGTATTGCAACTGAACGTTTCATATTATAATTTATAACTGAAAGTTATAAAAACATAAATTATATGTATTTTACATTATTATAAAGTTACATTATAATGTAAACAGAAAAAGTAATTACTAATGAATTGGAGGTAAGAAATATGGAGAGTGAATTAAGAAATTATAGATGTGTGCCATTACCTTTAGGATATAGATTTAATGTATGCCCAATATGTAATAGTGTACATATTGTAGGAGCATTATTATCAGATTTTGCTGATGAACAAGATCCAGATGTAATATGCAAAGATTGCGGATCAATTATAGCATAATAATTATAATAAGTAGTATAAAAGAAGTATTTTAATGAAAAAAACACAGAGAGATTTTGGGCAGAATCTC
>CANQEK010000061.1 GCA_947594985.1 uncultured Clostridia bacterium | reverse complement strand
TATACTGTACATTTATTAATTGTAAGTAAAATAGTAAATACAGATTGTATTTATAATAATGATTTAACTGCAATTGCAAATAAAGTTGAACAAGATAATATTGAAATTGAACATAATAATCGAGTAGAAAATTTAGATTCAGAAATTTTTGTAACTGATGTTAGTGAGTTTTTGATTGAGTATAATTCTTGTACATCTTCAATTTCTAAAGAAAAGGCTGCTGAAATTGCTGAAAAAGGCTTTACTGAAGCTGAAAGAATTTGTGGTGCTTGTGATAAGAAAACACAAACAGTGGAAGAAACAAAAGTTAAGGTAAATAATTTCTTTACTAGAAAAATGAAAGAATATGATCAAGTATATGATCAAACTGTGGAGGCCTATAAATTTACAAGATATGATGATATGATGTTAAATGGTGTTAGTATATATGTTGATAAAAAAACTGGAAAAATAGTAGGAGGTGAAGCTTTTGGAGACTAAGAAGAGTAATCGAATATTAAAAGTGATTTCTGCTATATTATCATTAGTAATAACAATTATTTGTATATTAGTTTATAGAAATAAATTACAGGATTTTTTGTATATACCTAAAGCTTTATTTTCTACTGCAATATTAATTTTAATGTTTTCCATTGTTTTATATTTATATTTATATTTTATTTTAAAAAAAATTGCTAATAAAAAAATTGTAATACCAATTATATTAATATTAATTTTAGTGTTAATAGTTGCAGGTGTATTTTTTATTAAAAATAATATTAATTACATATTAAGAAATATTATTTTAATGTTAATTTTTATTATAGGTGTTGTATGTTTGCCACTTATAGTTTTAGGTGCTGTAATTATTGGTGACAGTAAATATAAAAAAATATTAGTTTGTATTGTTTTAATTATTACAGTATATACTTATGTAGCTAATTTATCTGAAGTTATGAGTTATGCAGAAAATATTATAGTTGATTTTTCAAGTTATTCAATGAAAGAATTATTTACTTTGCGACAAGAAGAAAAAAAGGATAGGTCATATTTAGAGAATTATAATCAAAAGTATGTAAGAGATGGATATTTAGATAAATATGATATTAAAGAAATAATAGAAATATCAGATTCAAAATCTGAAAAAATCACTATTAATTATAAAGATGAATTATCTAATATAAATCTTAAAGTATCTAATAAAAATGATAATGAAATACATAATTTACTTGATAGTTTAGAGAGTGAATACTATAAGTTTAATTATGAGATTAATGAAGAGGTTGTTATAAATATTGAGAGATATATAATTGATAAAAAACAGAATAAAGAAAAGAATGAAGATATAGTTTTAAAAGGAACTATAAGAAAAGATTTAGTAAAAAGTGAGAAAACATATGAAAATGACACGGGATATTTCATTATGAGAAATAAAATGATTTCTAACGAAACAGTGCAAAATAAAGAACTAGAGAAATTTAAAATTCTTTTAGCATATGATGAAGAAACTAAGGATTTGGTTCCTGTAGTTGATGATATTAAAGAATATAGTTATATTGATTCATATGTAATAACTAGCGAATATATTAGTATTCAACTAAAAGAAGGAATTACATTAAAAAATACAGATTATACTTTAAGAATTAATAGATATGATGAGAATTTTAAAATAGATGATCATAATAATTATTACTACTATAATTATGATTATGATCCTGTTGTAAGTCAAGGAGAAACTACTATAGGAACAGTTATAGAAATGAAATTTTTAAATAGTTATACAACGAAAAATATAAGAAATATAGAAATTATTTTTGGTGAAAATTAAAAGTTCAATTATTAAAAATTATTAAGAAAGAAATAAAATTAAGAATTAAATTATATAGAAATAAGATGAAAATTCAATTATAGAAATAAAATTAGTAAATCAATTATAGAAATAAAATTAAGAATCAATTTTTGAGAAAGGAATAAAATTAAGAATATGAATAGTGATTTAGAATTAATAAAAAGAAAAGCTGTGCAAATCTTTTCAGAGGAAGATTTAGAAAATAAAATTAATAGTGGAAAGAAATTAATAATAAAGTTAGGTGCTGATCCATCAAGACCTGATTTACATATAGGACATAGTGTTGTTTTACGAGTTTTAAGACAATTTCAAAATATGGGACACGAAGTTGTTTTTGTAGTTGGTGATTTTACTGGTATGATAGGTGATCCATCTGGAAAAAGTAAAACAAGACCTGCCTTAACTTTTGAAGAAACAAGAAAATCAGCTCAAACATATTTACTTCAAGCAACTAAAATATTAGATAAAGATAAAACTAAAATTGTTTTTAATTCAGAATGGTTATCTAAAATGAATTTTGAAGATGTAATAAGATTAACAAGCAAATATACCGTAGCTAGAATTATGGAAAGGGATGATTTTAAAAATAGATTTGAAAATAATTTACCTCTTTCTATGCATGAATTATTATATCCATTAATGCAAGGATATGATTCTGTTGAGTTAAAAGCCGATATTGAAATTGGTGGAACAGACCAAACTTTTAATTTACTTGTTGGTAGGGAACTTCAAAAAGATTATGGACAAGAAAGCCAAATTGTTATGACTTTTCCATTATTAGTTGGATTAGATGGAAAAGAAAAAATGAGTAAATCATTAGATAATTATATAGGATTAAATGACGAACCATTTGAAAAGTTTAGAAAAAGTATGCAAATACCAGATGAAGTTTTAAGGCAGTATTTTGAACTTGCTACTGATTTACCAAGTGATAGAATTAATGAAATATTGTCAGGAGATATTAGAAATGCACATATGGAATTTGCAAAAGAATTATTAAAAATGTATGATGATGTAAATGATTTTGAAGAAGTTAAAGCTAGATATTTAAAAATTGCTAGTGGTGATATTCCAAATGATATAGAGGTTTTTGAGACAGAAGAAAATGATATTAATATTTGTGATTTATTATTAAAAATTGGATTTGCAAATTCAAAAAGTGAAGCAAAAAGAATGATAGCAGGGAATGGAGTAAAAATTAATTCTAAGATTGTAACTGATATAAATTTAGCAGTTAATTTAAATAATGATGGAGTTGTTTTACAATTTGGAAAGAATAAATATAAAAGGGTAGTAAAAAAATAAAATACAATTACTTTACAAAATTTTAAAAAAGTGTTAAAATTTGATGGTGTTTTGGTATGTTTAGAAGGAGAAAGATTTTCAAATTCTTATTTTTCATACAGTATTTGTATGTTTAAATCTATTTGATAAATTTCCAACTTTGCGTACCGACAAATAATTGCTGGAGGGAAAAAGAATGGTGTTATCACAAAATCCTTGGTGGTATGACAATTTGACCACCAACAAAGTCACTATAAGTGGCGAGGTCTCAGAAGTAGATCTACATTATAGTTTTAAGGCCAATTTAGGTTGGCTTGGTAGGTTTTTCTTGATTGTCAAGCGGATTAGTGGGAAAGAGGATCATATTCCTGTTGTCATGCTGACAAGGTTTTTAACTTCAGAAGAACTAATAGATGGTCAAAAAGTGAAAATCCAGGGAAAGATTATATCCCAAAATAAACGTGGTGAAGGGGACGGAAAGTTTCACCGAGTATTTATTTTTGGAGAGCGGATTTATTATTATAATAAAACTGACGCTTTTCCAGAACGTGAAGAAGTAAATAAAGTACACATTTTTGGATGTGTATCTAGAGAACCAAATTATAAGGTCAAACGCTCGGGACAACGAATATTCGAGTTTATGGTGTGCGTGAACGGTGGACCTTATTTTACTCCATCATATATTCCAATTATACTGTGGGATAAAACTGCCGAATGGGCACGTGATACTATAACAGTTCATACCCCAGTTGATATACGAGGAAGAATCCAAAGCCGATATTATGTAAAGGTCGAGGATGACCAAAGAAAACTTGTGGAGGTATATGACGTATCCTCATGGACGGTCAATATAATGCGAAGAAACTAAAATTTATCAAAACTCTCAAAAGGGTACGTAAGTACCCTTTTTGAGATAATTTGTAAAAAAGGCTACACAAAAATAAAAAAATATGTTATTATATATACGAAGTCGCAAACTCAGTAATATCAATAAAACAAATTTTAGATAAAAAAAATATTATATAAAAAGCTAGAAAGTAGATTAAATACTAGAAAAAATAAAGGAGGAATTAATCATGTCAGGACATAGTAAATGGCATAATATTGCAGCTAAAAAAGGAAAAGCAGATGCTGCTAGAGGAAAAATATTTACAAAATTAGGAAGAGAATTATTGATAGCAGTAAAACAAGGAGGCCCAGATCCTGCTGGAAATTCTAAATTGAAAGATGTTATAGCAAAATGTAAAGCCAATAATATGCCAAATGATACAATTAATAATGCAATTAAAAAAGCATCAGGTGCTGGAAGTACAGAAAGTTATGAAGAAATGACTTATGAAGGATATGGACCTAATGGAGTAGCTGTAATAGTTAATGCATCTACAAATAATAAAAATAGAACAGCTGCAGATGTAAGACATGTTTTTGATAAAGCTGGAGGAAATTTAGGAACAACTGGTTGTGTTTCATATTTATTTCAGAAAAAAGGTGTTATAGTTATAGAGAAAGCTGAATGTAGTTTAAATGAAGATGATTTAATGATGTTAGCTATTGAAGCTGGAGCAGAAGATTTTTCTTCTGAAGATGAAGTATATCAAATTACTACTGCACCTAGTGATTTTACAAAGGTTTCTGAAGAATTAGTAAATAATAATATAACATTTTTAGAAGCTGGAGTACAAATGATTCCTAGCACATACATAACATTAGATGAAAAAAATTCTGAAAAAATGCAAAGATTAATAGATAACTTAGAGGATTTAGATGATGTCTTAGAAGTTTTCCATAATTGGGAAGAATAAAAAGTATAGTTATAACAACGCATTCTTAATTTTATAGTGTACTAAAATAAAAAGTTTAACTTTTGAGGTATACTTTATATTATATAGAATGTGTTGTTATTTTTTATTATGCACAAATAAATTAAAATTTTCTAATAATGAATAAAAATATAAAAATGTAAGAAAATAACATTTAAGCGAATATATAATTTGTTATAAATAGTTTTGATATATGTTTATATCAAATTATAAAATAATTATATAGATGGAAAGGAATGATAATCTTATGTTTTTTAGAACTGATATGGCTATAGAAAGAAGAGATTTATATAGACGTGCTAATAAAATTGAAAATGAGATAGATGGAATTGAATGTGAAGAAGAAAAACAGGAAGATATTACTGTTACTAGAGTTAAAATAACAAATAGAGAAGGCGAACTTGCTTTAGAACGAAAAATGGGAAATTATATAACCATTGATATGAAAAAAATTAACAATATAACTACTGAAAAAGAGGAAAAAATTATTCAAACATTTTCAAATGAATTATCTAAAATTATTGATAAACATGTTAAAAAAGATGAAGAGATTTTAATAGTAGGATTAGGTAATTTATATGCTACTCCAGATTCTCTAGGAGCTAAAGTCGTTCAGAATATAGAAATAACAAGACATATAAAAATTTATTTACCAGATGCTATAGATAAAAATACTAGAAGTGTTAGTGCTATAACGCCAGGTGTACTTGGAACAACAGGTATTGAAACTATAGAAATAGTTAAAGGAATAGTAGAAAATATTAAACCAAAGCTAGTGATAGCAATTGATAGTTTATGTTCAAAAAATATTGATAGAATTAATAAATCAATACAAATTTCTGATACAGGTATCGTCCCTGGAGGTGGTGTTGGAAATAGACAACAAGAACTTTCAGAAAGAACATTAAATATTCCTGTAATTGGTGTTGGAATACCTACTGTTTTAGATGCAGCAACAATTGTTATAGATACTTTGAATGCTTGTGACATATCTATTTCAGAAAATGAACTTGTAGATAAAATGAAATTAAATAATTTTAATTTTATTGTTACACCAAAAGAAATAGATAGTTTAATTGATAGTATGAGTAATATCGTTTCAGAAGGAATAAATATGATTTTATAAAATAATTGATAAAAATTATATAAATACTTGATATGATTTTAATGTAGATGTAAAATTTATATATATTAATTTTTTCAACATGATAGTAAAATAAATTCGAAAAGAATATAGCTAAAAATAGTATAAGATAGGAGATAATTAAATGGAGAATAAAGGAATAGCAAAAAATTCAATAGTTACAATTGTTGTTATTATTATTTTTATTATAGGAATAATCTTTTTTGTATTTCTAAATAAAGATAAAAAAATAGAATATTTTATAGTAAAAGCTTCAAAATCATCAGAAAATATATTAATAGAAGATTATTCTACTATTAGTAAAATTTGTAAAAATAATTCTATTAATGAGAAAATGGAAAATAAAGCTAATTTTGAGAAACATAATGTATTAGATTATTTTAATGAAGATTATTTTAAAGAAAAAAAACTAGCACTTATATCAGTATATGAAGATAATTCAAAATTTTATATTTATTTTATTAAGGATGTAGTATATAATAAAGATAAAACAGAAGCAACTATAAAATATACTTATAAAACTGATGGAGCTGCAGGTATATTTAAATCATCATGGTACAATTATATGTTTGTTGAACTTAATAAAAGTGTTGAGAAAGTTGTATTTCAATTAGATAATGAGAATACAGAAAATAAATAGTTTTTTGAATAATATAACACACTAATGGAAAAATAGGAATAATATAAATTAGTAAAAGCCAATTAGGCATGTCAATTTTAGAACATAAGGAGCGTTTTTTAGTGAAGTCAATTTGTATAAAATCTGTTAGTGAAGAGAAAATAGGTTTTTTGATAGAGCTTTTAGAAAAACTACCAATTAATATTTATATATCAAATTATAGATTTAAAACATTTGAAAATTTAATAATTCATTATCCATCGGAAGAATATGTTGATGAATTTTATGATGCAATTGCAAGTATTATAAAAAAATGTATAGAAGTTTTTTATGAGAATGATTTTATAAGAAAAAATGTTGAAAAAAATTATTTTTATTTAAGTAGTATAGAAAGAAATTATATTTTTGAGATAACTAAAAAGGTATTGGAATTACCTGATGAGAAAATAGGATATAAAAATGATATTCTGAAAAATAGCATTAAAAACTATTTATTAGAAAATAAAAAAATCCTTATAGAAGGTTTTGTTAATTTTAGGATAAAGGAATATAAAGAATTACTGGAGAAAATTGTTGAGGTTTCCGTTTTTAGTTATCTAGATTTAATAACATTTTAATTAAATCAAATTTATAAAATAGAAATAAGAAACCCAAAATATAAAATAAAAATAAGAAATAAAATATAAAATAAAAAGTAGAACAAAAAATAAAAAGCAAAAAATATAAAACTAAAAATATAAAACAAAAAAATAGAACAAAATATAAAATATAAATCCAAAATATAAAGTAGAAAGAAGGATAGTAATAATGTTAAAAGAGAAATTATTAGAAGATTTAAAAAATTCAATGAAAGAAAAAAATGAAGTAAGAAAAAATACAATTCAAATGGTAAGAGCTGCAATACTTCAAATTGAAAAGGATAAAGGTATTACAGTTGAAGATGATAAAATTATTGAAATTATTGCAAAAGAAGTAAAAGGAAAGAAAGATGCATTAGTAGATTTTGAAAAAGGTGGAAGAGATGATTTAGTAAATCAAACAAATCAAGAAATTGAAATATTACAAGAGTATTTACCAAAACAATTATCAAAAGAAGAGATAAAAGTTATTGTAGAGCAAATTATAAAAGATCTAGGTGCAACTTCTATTAAAGATATGGGAAATGTTATGAAGGAGTCAAAAGCAAAAATTGGTGCAGGAGCTGATGGAAGAACTATAAACGAAGTTGTTAAAGAATTGTTGAGTTAGAAAAGTGTTTTAATAGAAATAACTTTTTTATATTTTTTAATATATATAAATTAAGCGGACAATTAATTTAAGAGATTATTTTTTACAAAGATTTTTATATACCTAAAACTTTGTTTTCTACTTAAATATTGTCCGCTTTTATTCCAATTATTAATAATTCTAAGCGAAAGCTTGACGACTTTTTTTGAATGAAAGTAAATTCGAAATTTCATTTGATTTTTTAATTTGTTTTTGAGCTTCTTCTTGAGCAATTTGTTTAGCTTGTTTTTCAGCAACAGTTTCACAAATTGCTTTTTCATATGTTAAGTGAGTATCTTGAGATATTTTTGACCAATTATATTGTTCTTTTACTTTTGTTATTGCTTTTCTTGAAATTGTATCAGCAAGTTTTGGATTAAATAAAAGAGTTAATATTGAATCTGCAAGAGAATTAGGATTACCTGCATAGCTTTTCATTCCTGTAACTCCATGTTCAACTATTTCATTTAAACCACCTATATCTGAAACAACTATAGGTGTACCTGATAACATAGCTTCAAGTGCAACTATTCCAAAAGGTTCATAT
>CANQEK010000060.1 GCA_947594985.1 uncultured Clostridia bacterium | reverse complement strand
TTTAAGGAGAATTAAATGAAGAAGGCGTTAAGAAAATTTGTAAGTACATTAACAGGACCAAGAAAATATATTTTTTCTATAGTTTTAATTTTAATTTGTGTTGTTTCATTATGTATAGGAATTTATGCACAATTTTTTTATAAATATTCTGATACGGATGCGCTTATGTTAGGAATAAATATAGGTAGTAAAAAGACAGCAGAAGAAATAAATGTTTTAAAATCAAATTTTAATAATTTATTTACTAATTCTATAGTAATAAATAGTGAAAATGTAAGAGTTGACAAAATAGAACCTTCTGAAAATTTAGTTTTTACAGGATATAATTTAGTAAATGAAGATGAAAATTATTATAGTGTAAATGCACAAATACCAATATTAAATATTGATACTGAAAAGGCCAAAGAAATTAATGCTGAAATAGTAAAAGAATTTTTTAATCTTGCTAATTCTATAATGAGGAGAAATGAAGGAAATACTATTTATACAGTTTCATATGCTTCATTTGTAAATAGTGATATATTATCAATTGTGATAAAATCATCTTTAAAAGAAGAAAATAAATCTGAAAAGGTAACTGTAAAAACTTACAATTATAGTATTCCAGAAGCTAAAATATTATCTTTTGAAGATTTATTAAAATCAAGCAAACTTTTGGAGGTAAAAAAACTTACAGAGCAGGATATTCAAGATACAATTAATAAAGATATAAAATTAGCTTATAATAATGCTAAGATAATTGCTGAACAATATGGAACGCTATATGAAAGAGATTTGTCTAGTGATATTTATAAAATTGAAAATACATCAACATTTTTCTTAACTCAAGATGGATATATTTATATTGTATATGCATATGGAAATAATGAATATACAAATGAGATGGATTTAATAATTTTTTAGTGGAGGTAATTTAATTGAAAAAGAAATGTATAACATTATTAATAATTTTGCTAATGATAAATTTTTTAATAATAGAATCGTTTGCTGAAGAAGCACCACAAAGTAATTCTGTACAAAATTCTGTTGAAAATACAGAAAATTCATCTGTAGAGCAACAGGAATTAGTACCTAAAAGTGAAGTTATAGAAAGTACATACGGAAGAATTATTGAAGCTAAAAGTGCAACAGAAGTTGTTTCGGATAATATTAAAGATAAAGTTCAAGAGGTTACTGTAGAAATAACAGAAGGTGAATATGAGGGTGAAGAATATACAACAAATTATGTATTATCATACGATATAGAAGGAAAAATATTTGCTGATGAACTAGAAGTAGGGGATAAAGTTACAGTACAAATAACAGAAGATGCTGAAGGAAATGTCACAGTGACTGTTATGGATGTAGTTAGAGCAGGATACATAATATGGTTGTTTGCAATATTCTTATTAAGCGTAGTTCTTGTTGGAGGAAAAAGTGGAATTAAAGCAATTTTAGGTTTATTGTATACAATAATTTTAATTTATTTTGTTATGGTAAAAGGAATTTTCAAAGGTGATAATGCAATCTTAAATTCAGTAATAACATGTATGCTAATAATTGTAGGAACATTTGTAATAATCGGCAATGGAATTAATAGAAAAATAATTACAGCAGCTTTAGGAACTTTAGGAGGGGTACTATCAGCTGGTATTGTTGCCATGATTTTTAATAATATAGCTAAGATGACAGGTGCTTGTGAAGATGCTATTCAATTAAGTATAAATATGACTAAAATTGATTTTAATTTTAGACATTTATTATTTGCAGGTATAATAGTTGCAGCTTTGGGAGCTTGTATGGATGTTGGAATGTCAATTTCTTCTAGTTTAGATGAAATAAAAATAAAAAATCCAGATATAACAGGAACAGAATTATTTAAGAGTGGTATGAATATTGGTAGAGATGTAATAGGAACTATGACTAACACTTTAATACTTGCTTATGTTGGAGGTTCTTTAACATTAATATTATTGTTTATGGCTTGTAATATGACTGTAATTGAAATTTTAAATAAAGAAACAATTGCAGAACAGATTATTTCTGCTTTAGCAGGAAGTATGGGGGTTGTATTTACAGTTCCAATAACATCTTTTATATATTCAATTTTAAATAAAGATAAAGTAATATATAAGAAAACATCAGAAAATAAAGTAAATGGAAAAAGAAGTTTAAAGTTATAATTGATAACTTATAATAAATATATTATAAATAAAGGATTAAAAACTTTATTATTAAATAAGTAAAAAATGAAAGCGGAAAATTATTTGAAAGTAGTAAATAATTTTCCGCTTTTTATAATAAGAAAGTGATTTTATTATTGTTTAAAACGTTATGAGTAATAGTTATTATCTAAAAAAGTCAAATATTGAACCACTATTAAATCCACCTTGATTATTGTTGTTTTGATTTGGTTGTTGATTATTAGATGATTCTTTTTCAGCAGGTTGTTCTGATAAAACTATACTAATTTCTGTTTCAGCTTTATCTCTATATACAGTTAATTTAACTGTATCACCAATATTATAATTGTATTTTATTTGGTTTAATTCATTAACAGATTTTACTTCTTTTCCTTCTATTTTGGTTATTATATCAGTTTGCTTTAATCCAGCTTTATCTGCAGGAGAATCTTTTTCAACTGATTCTACATAAATACCTTCAGGTATATTATATCTTTGTGCTGTAGCAGAATCAACAGATGAACCATATATGCCTATATAAGGTCTTTTTACTGTTTTATATTGTATTAATTGATCAATTATTGATGTTGTAGAAGATATTGGAATTGCAAATCCGATTCCTTCAACACCTGTTCCAGCAAATTTTAAAGTATTTATTCCAATTACTTCACCTTTACTATTAACTAATGCACCACCACTGTTTCCTGAATTAATAGCTGCGTCAATTTGAATTGCATTATAAGTTGTACCATCACTTTCAACTTCTCTATTAACAGCGCTTACTATTCCACTTGTTACAGAATAATCCATTCCTAAAGGATTTCCGGCAGCTATTACAAATTCTCCAACTTTTACATCATTAGAATTTCCAATAGTAGCTGGGGTTAGACCTGTTTTTTCAATTTTAAGAACAGCTAAATCAGTTACTGCATCTGTACCAATAACTTTAGCGTCGTATGAATTAGAATCATTATATAATTTTACTTTTATTCCAGTAGCTTCTTCAATTGCATAATATGAAGAGTTTTCAGAAGAAATAACATGATTATTAGTTACTATATAACCATCTTCTGTAAGTATAATACCAGAACCAGTAGCTTCTCCAGTACTATTTCCAAAGAAAGAATTAATTTGGTAAGTAACTGAAATACCAACTACTGATGGTAATATTTTTTCTGCTACTGAAACAGAAGTGTTTGAAAATTCTGATAAATTAACTAAGTTTGTAGAATTATCAGATGAGTTTGCAGATGTTGAAAAAGTAGTAAAGGATTTTCTGCCAATTAATTTTTCTTTTATAGATGGAATTCCAAAACAAGTACCTATTACTAATGTAGCTCCAACTATTCCTGAAATAAAAGGAACAAAGACAGTTTTTCCAAAGCCACTATTATAATTAGTTTTTGAATTAGTCTTCTTAAACTTGTTATTTGGACTAAAATTAAATTGTTTATCATCATAAGTGTTATTGTGGCTTTCTACATTCATGTTAAATTGATTATCATTTTCATTATCCATTTTTTTTACCTCCATATAAAATTATACTATAATTTATAGAACTTAATATTTGCAACAATTTTTTTCTTATAAATTAAATAAAAATATAAGAATAATTATAAAGCAATATTTGAATTTTATATTTATTGTATAAAATATTAAATTTTATCTTAATATATAATAACTCAAATTTTTTTCAGATACAATAGAAATATATGAGAAAAATTTTTATAATTGTTGAAATATTTTTTTCATAAATATATAATAACTTTATAAAATTAAAATAATATTAAAATTTATAAAAAAATTTTATTATTTTAGAAAGGCAATAATTTGATGAAGGAAAAAGAAATTGAAAGGCTTTCAATTTTAAAACAAGAAGAAAACAAATTATATGATAACAATATAAAATATATTTGTGGAATAGATGAAGCAGGAAGAGGACCATTAGCTGGTCCTGTTGTTGTAGGTGCAGTTATTATGCCACAGCAATCTTTTATTGAAGGTATTAATGATTCTAAAAAAGTTTCAGAGAAAAAAAGAGAAAGATTATATGAATTGATAACTGAAGAAGCTATTAGTTATAGTGTTGGTATAGTTGATCAAAAAACTATAGATGAAATAAATATTTTAAATGCAACTAAATTAGGCGTAAAATTAGCTTTACAGGGACTAAAACAAAAACCAGATATAATAATGATAGATGCTTTAAATAATATTGATACTATGGGAATACCCTATATATCTATAATAAAGGGAGATTCAAAAAATTATTCTATTGCTGCTGCTTCAATTATTGCAAAGGTAACAAGAGATAGAATAATGAGGCAATGGGATGAAATTTATCCAATATATGGATTTTCAAAACATAAAGGATATGGAACAGCAGAACATATTAGAATTTTAAAAGAAAATGGACCATGTATTTTACATAGAAAATCATTTATTAAAAATTTTGTAGATTAATATACTTCAAAATATTAAGACTTTCAAATTTATTTAAACATGATAGATAAGGTATATTCATTTATAAAAAATTATAAAAAATTATAAAAAAATTATAAAAAATTATAAAAAATTATAAAAATTATAAAGATAGGAAGAGAAGTAATGGATATTAAAAGTATTATTCGAAAAAAAAGACAAAGCGGGGAATTAACAGAAGAAGAAATAAAATATTTTATTGGAAAATTAACAAAAGAACAAATTTCAGAAGCACAAGCAGCAGCAGTTTTAAGTTATATATATGTTAATGGTTTAACAGAGGATGAAATATTAAATCTTAGTGTTGCAATGGCAGAATCTGGTGATATGATTGATTTAAATGATATTTCTGATAAAATAGTTGACAATCATGCAACAGGAGGTGTTGGAGATAAGGCTACATTATTATTAATGCCAATACTTGCAGCTTTGGATATTCCGGTTGCCAAAATTGCTAGTAGAGGATATGGTGTTTCTAGCGGAATAATAGACAAATTAGAATCTATACCAGGATTTAAAACGGATTTTTCTATTGATGAATTTAAAAATATTATAAAAAATACTGGTTTATGTATAATGAATCAGGGACTAAATTTTGCACCAGCAGAAGGAAAACTTTATAAATTGAGAAATGATGTTGCTTGTGAAAATAGTTTACCTATATTAGCAGCAAGTTTAATGAGTTTAAAAATTGCAACAGGAAGCAATAAAATTGTATTTGATATTACCTGTGGAAAAGGAACTTATATAAATAATAAAGAAGAAGCTAAAAGACTTTCAAAATTACTTATAAAACTTGGAAAAGCACTTAATAAAGAAGTAGCTTGTGTAATTACAAATATGAATCAACCAATAGGCTATTCAATAGGTCATAATCTTGAAATAAGAGAAACAATTATGGCTTTAAAAGGAGTTATTGCGGAGGATTTAGCAGATGTAGTTGAAGCTCTTGGAAGTATAATGATATCTTTAGCAACAGAAAATAAAGATTTGAATCATAATGCAAAATTAATTAAACAAGTAATTAAATCAGGAAAAGCATACGAAAAATTTAAAGAAATGGTCTCAGCTCAATGTGGAGATGTAAATTTTGTAGAAGATTATGATTTATTTAAAAAAGCAAAAAATATAGTACCTGTTTTATCAACTGAAGAAGGAATTGTGGAATCAATAGATTCTGATATAATTGGTAGTATTGCTGTTTATTTAGGAGCTGGAAGAATGAAAGAGGAGGAAACAATAAATAGAACAGCTGGAATTACAATTTGTAAAAAAATTGGAGATTATGTGACTGTTGGAGAAACTTTGGCATATATTCATACAGAAGATGACAAAAAGATTGCAGGAACAGCTCAAAATTTACAAGAAGCATTTGAATTTACAACTAAGAAGAATAATTCAAAATCACGAGTTTTAGAAATTATAAAATGATTAATAATTTTTATATAATTATTAATCACAAGGTTAATATATAGGAGAAAACAAATGAATATATTAGATATTATAGAACACAAAAAAAGAGAAAAAGAATTAACAAAAGAAGAAATAGATTATTTTATTAAAAATTATACTGCTGGTGAGATAACGGATTATCAGGCTGCTGCATTAATTATGGCAATTTGTATAAATGGTATGACTCAAAATGAAATTTTAAATTTAACAAATTCAATGGCAAATTCTGGAGACATTCTTGATTTAAGTGATATATCAGATAATGTTATTGATAAACATTCTACTGGAGGAGTGGGAGATAAAATTACTTTAATTGTTATGCCTATAGTAGCAAGTCTTGGAATTCCAGTAGGAAAAATGAGTGGACGTGGATTAGGAATAACTGGTGGTACAGCTGATAAGTTAGAGTCTATACCTGGTTATAATATCAATATATCAGTAGAAGAATTTAAAAATAATATTAAAGAAATTGGAATTAGTTTAATGAGTCAAACTTGTAATTTGACTCCTGCAGATAAAAAAATATATGCTTTAAGGGATGCAATTAGTTGTGCTAATAGTATACCACTTATAGCATCTAGTATTATGAGTAAGAAAATTGCTTCAGGAGCAAATTCTATAGTTTTAGACGTAACTTGTGGAAAAGGTTCTTATATGAAAAACAAAGAAGATGCTAAACGTTTGGCTAAAATGATGAATTTAATAGGTAAATTAGCAAAAATTAAAACTGTTTGTGTTTTAACTAATATGGATGAACCATTAGGATATTCAGTTGGTAATAGTTTAGAAGTAATTGAAGCAATACAAGCTTTAAAAGGAAATATGGCAAAAGATGTCGAAGAAGTCGTTTTTAATATGGTTTTTCAAATGATGAGATTATCTGGAAAGTATCAAAAAAATGAAATAAATAAAAAGAAAGTTTTAGAAGTAATTAATAACGGAAAAGCTTTTGAAAAGTTTAAAGAATTAGTGGCAAGACAAAATGGTGATGTAACCTATATAGAAAATCCTGAAAAATTTGAAAAAGCACCAATAATTACTCCTATTATTTCAAATGAAGATGGATATATAGAAAAATTAGATGCTTATAAAATAGGAAAAGCTGGACTAGAACTTGGAATAGGTAGAAAACGAAAAGAAGATAATATAGATTATAGAGTTGGTATAGTTTTTGATAAAAAAATTGGAGATAGAGTAAAAAAGGATGAAATACTAGCATATGTACATTCAAATTCTGCTGAAAAATCTATTGAATGTGTTGAAGCAATAAAACAAGCCTATAAAATAGGAAATAAAAAAATAATAAAGAAAAATATAATAGAAATTATAGATTAAGTAAATAATAAACATTATAATTAAATTGGTAATCTTACTTCTTATTATAATTCTGAATTTTTGAATATATAAAATTAAAGTAAGAAAAGAAAGGGGAGATAAATGGTGAGTGATAATGGTAAAGAATTAAAAGAAAAACTTTTTAATAATAAAAGTAATGGATGGGAGAATTTATCAGATGATGAATTAAAAGATATATTTCAATATGCTGATGAATATATGTATTATTTAAATACATCTAAAACAGAAAAAGAAATAGTTCAAAATTCAAAAGATATTTTAATAAAAAATGGTTTTATTGATATTTCTCAGATTGAAGAATTAAAGCCAGGTGACAAAGTTTTTTATGTAAATAGAGGTAGATGTATTTATGCAGCTGTTATAGGAAGTGAAAATTTAGAAAATGGATTAAAAATTGTTGCAGCGCATTGCGACTCTCCTAGAATAGATTTAAAACAAAGTCCTTTGTATGAAGATAATGATTTAGGAATGTTTAAAACGCATTATTATGGCGGAATAAAAAAATATCAATGGACTAATATTCCTCTTAGTATTCATGGTACAGTTGTCAAAGCAAATGGAGAGAAAATTAATATTTGTATTGGAGAAAAAGAAGAAGATCCAATATTTACCATTTCTGATTTATTACCTCATTTAGCTCAAGAGCAGATGGAAAGAAAATTAAAAGATGGAGTTCAAGGTGAGGAGTTAAATGTTTTAATTGGAAGTATTCCTTATGATTCAGAAGATGTATCTGAAAAAGTAAAATTAAATATTTTAAATTTATTAAATGAAAGATATGGAATAAAAGAAATTGATTTTATGAGTTCAGAAATAGAACTTGTTCCAGCATTTAAAGCAAAAAGCATGGGATTAGACTATAGCTTAATTGCAGGATATGGACAAGATGATAAAGTATGTTGTTATGCTGCTCTACGAGCTATATTGGAAGTTCAAAATCCAAAGAAAACAGCTATATGTGTTATAACAGATAAAGAAGAAGTAGGATTTAATGGTGTAACAGGTATGTATGCTAGAATTTTTGATACATTTGTTTTAGAACTTTTAGAAAAAACAGGAAATACAAAA
>CANQEK010000059.1 GCA_947594985.1 uncultured Clostridia bacterium | reverse complement strand
TGCGACCATCTTTATATTGGATACAATTTAAACCACCTGCTAAAAATGATTTGTTTGCTTCATCAATTGCTAATTCTGTTTTCTTTAATTCTGTTAATTCATCAGTAGCCATTTTAGATGCTTGTTGTTCAGTAAAAACTCCATTCCCAACAAAAAAAGCACTTTTATGAATTACTTGGCGATATTGGTCATTAGCCATTCTTAAAGCACTTGTATTTGCAGTTTTTAAATCATTATTAACAACTTTTATTAATGAATTAACCTTTCTATCATTTGTCTTAAAAAAACTTTTATTCATTAATTTACTTGGTTTTAGTTTTTCACCTAATGTTTTATTATATTGTTTTATTGCATTAATAGAACCTTGTTTAACCTCTTCTTGAATATGTTTAGCAATTTCCTTATTAATTCCACTAGTATATTCTCCAATAATAGATTTATTTTGTCTTCTATATCTAGATAATTCTTTTAATTTTTCTGCTTGCCACTGAGTATATTGAAATCCTGTCTTTCCTTCTTCTTTCAAATGCCTCTTCAGATTTCTTTTCATAGAACTTATGAGAGTTTTTTCCATTTCTTCATATAGTTCTTTTATTTTGTAATCATTCATAGATTACACCTATTTTAAATATGGCTTTGTATCTCTCTTAAAATCTCTTAGTACAAAACATAACCATATTCCTTTGCCATCAACATCTAAGTAATAATCTAGATATTTTTCGTTCCTATCTTCTAAAAAAGAAAATTGTTTTTTTATCTCAAAATCAACTTGATGAGCAAAAATATTTATATCCTGAAAAAACGGTTTTTTTATGTAAACTTCTAATGTGCCATTTTTAACTATTGGCAATTTCGTTTTTTTCATCATCTATTGCCTCCAAATCTAAATCTTGATTAATGCTAGGTTCATCCATTTCAGTAATACCTTGTTCTTCTTTAATCCTTAAAATTTCTTCCTCTATCCAGCTATCATCCTTGCTATCTCCGTATAATTCTTTAATTGATGTTTCGATACTCATTATTCCACCGTTTTTTGCTTTAGTAACTGTATCTATTTGACTATCAAAAGAAGGACTATCATACTCACCGAACTTAACGTTAATTTCTATATCTTCACTAGGATTATTTCCTTTCATTTGTTCAAATGATTTTAAAGCTCCATTTATAACTTTTGGTATAAATTCTGTAAGTGCTTCTATAATTCCTTGTCTAGTATATAATGTTGTTTTTTCCATTTGCCTTTCATAAGAAGCATTTGGGTCTTGAAGTTTTTTTGTATCTATCCCTAAAGTGCTAGGACTAATTAAACCTTGTAAACATAGGTCTAAATAAGTAATATATGATTGATAGTATTTATCACTTGGGATGTCTGTTTGAACAACTTTAATTTGATTTTGACTTCCCTCTTTCATGTCGCTTTCTGTTTCTATATATTGATTATCAAATGAATTTGCAGGTAATATTTCACCTGTATTTCTATCTCTAGGAAGTAAGTTTTCTGGAATATATTTAACAGGTTTTCCTAACCTAACAGCTTCTAACCATTGACTTAAAATTTCATCTAAACTATCAAATGTATCATATTTTCCATCAAATTTGCTCGCTCCACGACCTGGAAATTTACTATTCTCATCTATTTTAAATAATTCTGCCCACATTACACTTTTATCAAAAGTTATTGGCTTTAAATCTTTCAACTCATCAATAGTATTTAGTGGAACTATATTTTCTCCATCATAAAGTTCATACTTTACATATCCCCAGCCTCTATATTCTTTAAGCAAATATTTTTTGTGTGATTTTTTATAATATGTTTTAAATATTATTTCAAATATTCTTCCTCTTTTATAAATGACATCAATCATATCGCCTGGAAACCATTCTAAAATAGGTAAATCACTCATTCCTTTATCATATGAATATTTAATAGCACCATCACCTAAATACATTGTTTCATTTACTATTTTCCACAACATTTTATCAAAGTTATTTTCTTTTGCGATTTTTTTCCATTCATCAATTTTAGTATTTTCTTTACTTTCTACACCATTATAATTATCAATTACTATATCTGTAATTTTATCAATTATTTTTTTTGGTAGTCCACTATGAGTTTTTTTAATTTCTAATCCTGCTGTTGGTAAACTCGCCCAAAATGTTGTTTCTTTTCCTTCTATCTGGCTATAAAATTCTTGCAATTCTGAGCTATCCCCTATATACCACATACGATTTTTAGCGAAATATATTTGTAGGTCTTCTTTTCTATTAACAACTATTGATTTAGGTATATTATCTTTAATTTCTAACCATGATTGCATTTTATTTTTCATAGCATTCATTAATCTCCCCATCCTTTCATCTCCTATCTTATAAATTTATTTTCATAACGAATTGTAATGTCTTTATCATTCTTTTCTTCTACTCCTATTTTATCCTTGTAAGGAATCCAAGCATATTGACTAGCATTTATTGTATGGTCATTACAATCTTCTGGAGTATTATCTTTGTCTTCTTGCCAACTGTAAGTTTCTAATTCAGTTATATGATTGATACAAGTATCTACAACTAAGTATTTATTAATATGTAGCCATCCTAACTGCAAATTAATTCTATCTATTATTTTTATTTGCTTATAGGCATCATTAAAAACATAAATACATGGATGAGTCCTTTTGTATTTTTTTAATTCAGTTATAGTAGCCTGGTCAGCACTATCTATAAATACATTCCTAGCAAGTCCCCATTCATTTTGATTTCTATCCAAAAATTCAATAAGATTTTTAACAGTATCACTTGGTGCTATTGGATTATTTAAATCTTTGTTGTTATATATTCTCTCATCTAGTACGATTATTTCTCTTTTATCTGTAATACCAATAAAAAGCATTGATATAGTATCTTTGCTTTTTTGTGAGTATGAGGTATCTAATCCAACACTAAAATATTCAAATTTCTTTTTCTTTGCTTCTTCTTTTGATATTACATGCACATTTTTATCAAAATTACTAAATACCAAGCCAGTAGATTTACCTCGAAGTCCTAGTATCTTATTTTTATACATTTTAGTACCTGGCGCAACAGCGTTTTTTTTCTTCTGTATTTCTTCTTCTGTTAAAGAGGCATTATCATCAAAAGTAAAATACCAATGCAGCCATCCTTTTACTGGACTTCCAGTCATTATTTGCTTCATCAATTCTTTTGGGTATTTATCTTTATAAATTTTTAGTGGTCTACTTCTATTAATAAATTCACTATATATTGGTAAATTGGGATTGTCAGGATTTGAGGTTGTCATCATATATTCACATCTGTGACTAACTTCTCTCATAAATTCCATGTCTGCTATATTACATTCATCTATAAATACACAGCCAACTTGTCCCCCTAATACTTTTTCCCATCTTTTTTTGTCTCCATAACCTACAACATAGATTATCTTTTCACCTTTGTTTGTATCATAAACAATATGTGGTATTTTATTATTACTTGTACCTTTTCCATTATATTCTACTAATCCTTTAAATTGGATTAATAAACCTAATTCAGAATTTATAACATTCTTTTCAACTGTACCTATATCAGCACCTGCTATCAAATGATATTTTTTACTACTATTTGCAACTAAACTCATAAATTTAGTTATTCCTTTGGTAGTTTTACCACTAGCAGTTGTTCCTTCTAAATATTCTCTATCTGCTCTTACACTAAAGAATATTTTATCTTTATCACTCAATATCAACATTAAACATCATCATCACTTATTGGTTTCATTTGTGATACTATATCATCAATAGCATTTTTTTGTTCTTGATGTGATACGTTTCCACTAAGTTTAACCTTTTCGATATATTCACCATCCATTTTATTTAAAATGTCCACTGCTTTCATTTTGTCTGATATATACGCTTCGTTTTCATATGAATTTCCATTGCCATCATAAGATGTATTAGTTATTTTCCCTTTTATCACATCTGTAAGCCATTTTTTTCTTTCTTTTGCACTCATAATAGTTTCATCTTCTGTTTTCTTTATAAGTTCTTCATATCTTGCCCTAATCTTGTCCTCTTTAAACAAAATAGATGCTTTACTGTCTATTGTTTCATCTTTCATTTTAGAAGCATCATAAGAGTTTTTATATGCTTCTCTTTGTGACATACCTTTAACTAAATTTTGAACGTATTTTTCTTGTTTAGTTGTTAAAGCCACTATAATCACCTCGTTATTTTATATTTCACCTAATATTTTCTTTTGAACTCTTAATAAATCTCTTATATCTACTATTCCATCTTTATTAACATCTTCTGGTTCGTATCTTAAATATTTAAATAATAATATTAATAGCATTATAATAATTATTAAGTTACAAATTAGTAATATATTAATCTTTTTCATTTTTGAAATTCCTTTTCTTTATTTTTTCATATCGTTTTTCTTTTTCTTCTTCATAATTACAAATTCTATCTCTAGGACAAAATTTACAATTCCCTCCATATTTGAAACAGTAATTTACTCTTTCTCCCTTTTTCATTCATTTCATCACCTACAATAAAAAGAGATATTGCTATCTCCCTTTTGAGTAATTTAATGCCTAATTTAACAATATCATAATATCACTTTTTAAGTGTAATTGAGGTGTAATTTTTTTTAATCTCACGTTCATAGTTAGCACTAAGCTGTTTTATACGGTCTATAGAATATCCTAACTTTTGTGCTATTTCTTCTAAAGTGTAATGATGTTCTTCAAAGTATCTAAGCTTTATAAAATCGTATTCTACTCCCTCTAAACCACTCAAATATTCTTCCATTTTATTTTTATGATATTTTAATTCATTAACCTGATTTTGTAATCGTTCTATTTCAGCAGATAATCCTGTTTCTTCTAGTTCAATTAAGTATTCGGACATCTTATCATTTATAGCATTATTTCTTGCTATAACATCTTTTATTTTAGATACTATACTAAAGTATTTGTTATATATATTTTCTTTTTCTCTTAATTTATATTCCAATCTTTCTTCTGCAATTTTCAATTCTGCAATGTGTTCATAATAATTCTTCATACCAAACCTTTCTAATTCAACCAATCCTAATCTTTAACTAACTTTATAAACTGTAAAAATAACTTATATAAATCTATCTTCTTTATTCTTGCATATATTGTTTTGCCAGATGTTTTTTCTTCAAAATCCGTTTTAATTAACTGTTCTATTAACCATTCTTCTGAAAATTCTATGTTTTCAATCATTGCACCAGCCACCACAATTATCTAGATTATATCTTAACTCATTAATTTCTTGTTCCATTTGATTTATAACATCATCTCTTTTATCAATTTCTTCTATATATGTACTTTTCATACCATCACATATTTTCATTTGTTCTTCATAACTCTTTGACACGTTTAAATATGTTATTAAGTATGTTAAATATATTACACAAAATAATGTTACCAATATTGGTGCTACATATTTATTCATATTTACTTCACTTCCTCATTTTCATTACTTTTAGATAATTCTTTAAATTTATCTAAATCAATATCATCTAAATAATCAAATATTTTTTGGAACTCATCTCTAAAATGATTATATAAAAGTGAATATAAATAATTATATTTTGTTTCGGTTTTAATTAATTCTTCGAATCTTTTAACGGATATAGTTATATTATTAAACATTATCTATCACTTCCTCACCTTGTAAAATAGATATTGTTCTTTCTATATCATCATCTAAAGTTTTTCTAGTTTCTCTTGAATATAAATTATTTTGGTAATTATCTAACATTTTTATTGCTTTATCAATTCGTTGTTGTAAATTTTCAGCAAGTTCAACTATATTTTTAAAGTTTTTAATATATATCCAATTATATATGTCATAGTCATAATCTTCATACTTTTCAAAATTTTCAATATATTGTTCTTCTTTGAATTTGTTAATATTATATTGACTTACATTTTCATTAACAAATTTATTAGTTAAAACTCTATATTGTTCTATACATTTAATTTCTCTTTTTACATCACTGATAAGTTCTTCAAATTCTCCGTTATTCATTTTATTCATCTCCTACTCTATAACAATTATTTTCAAAATATTCTTTGGTCATAACTGTTTCTATATCATTTTCTAAAATACCAGCTTTATAATTGCTATCTGTATATATCCATGTCCTACCGTTTTCATCTTTTTTTATCATAGATACTGGTGAACCATTAACATAATCTCCAATTTTAAGCAAATCAGTAATATTTAAACTCTTTTTACAATTATCTAATAAATCATTGCCCTGATACATGCCTTTTGCAAAAGTATCTAATCGGAATGCTGGTTTCGTAAATGTATCATTATCTAATTCAACGATTTGTGATATCTCATCTTTATACCTAACATACATACCTATTTCTAAACATTTCATTTTACTTATCTCCTACCTTATAACAATTATTTTCAAAACTTTCATGGGTTAAAACTTTAAAGATGCCACCATTATGAAATGTAATTGCACTATCATCTAAATTATAGCAATTGCATATTATTTCCTTTGTACCATTCCATATTCGTATTAAATTAACCTCATATTTTCTACCATATTTATCAACTACAACATCTCCAACTTCAACCAAATCTATAATGTTATAACTTGCTTTTGTTATATTTTTTTCTTGAATACTTGCACTTTTTATGTCATTATGGTCTAAATATCCATCATTTTCAAATGGTTCATTAAGTTTCAATATCTTGCATATATATCCCTCTTTAGTTCTAACATACATTCCTGCTTCTAATTTCATAGTCCGAGTTCCTCCAAGCTATATTCTTTATTTAATTTCATGCCTTTGTACATTTTATTAGGTTCAAATGGAAACATATCCATCATGTCACCATCTTTTGTTTTCATGTGTAAAAATTCTCTGCCTGTCGTAAAACTACTTTTTAAAATATACTCAATTCTATCTCTAAAAGGTCTAATAACATCACTTAAATATTTTCTTTCGGCTTCATCAAGTATTGGCTCTTCTGCTTCTAAAGTTAATTTTATTTTAGAACTATTATATATTTTATTTAAAACGTTTTCTTCTTTAGTATTTTTTAAATCAATAAAACAATTAAATTGTGCTGAATTCTCATTTTCTACACAAGTATGACAAATTGTTAATTCTTTTATTTCAGCTTCCTTTTCTAATTTCATTTTATTTCACTTCCATATCTAGCAAATCTTTTTTTCTAGCCCTAGCAATGGCATGGGACAATTTACTATCATAATTTGTACATTTTCTACATTTATTTCTAAACTTTGTATGTTCTTTATTGTCTTTTTCTTCTGAATCGACAATAGTATTTGTAATAGTTAATCCATCTATCAAATCATTATAATGTCCTGTAAATCCCAATTTATCATCAATTAAATTTCTATATGAGATACTACCATTTTTAATAGTTTCTGCTAGTACTTTAAAAATTTTTTTAGTCTGGTCTAATCTTATTTCTTGTTCCTTTTCTTCTAATTTATGTTGTAAATCATCATAAATATCTAATATATCAGCAATAGCATTTACTTCTCCATAATATATCATGTATAACTTTCCTATAAATTCATCTTTATTCATATAACCGCCTTAAATTTCTTCTAATATTTTATTAATTATCATTATTTCTTCAAAAGTTAAATTTTTATTAGCAAATACTTCTTTTTCTAATATAAGAATATTTATACAATCTACTTTTGGAATATTATTTTTATCAAATCTTTTTCTAAAATAATATATAACATCATCTTTGAATTTCTTTAAATATCCTAAATCTTCCAATGTAATATCTTTATTCATTATTTATCACCTCTATTAAATTCAATGGTTCAAGAAAATTTATAAATACGTCTGCCATTAAATTCCACTCTACATACCCTTTAGGAAATGTAAATAATCTAGTTTTTTTATCATAGTAATCAGATAAATCAAAATCAAATTTCATTTTAGATTTTTCATTTACTAATTCAAAATCAACATTATCTTTTAATTTATATTTTATTTCCATTATTTATCACCAAAATCCTTAACCTTAATTTTTACTATAATTCTTTTTCCGCATCTATCCCTTAATTCAATTTTTGGTCTAGCAACTAATCCTTCCATCTTCGCAGTTCCAATTGTAGAATTAGGTTTAGTTTTAACATAATCTATCCCATCTTGCAATTTTCCTGTCAATATTATCGGTACTACATCTAAGTTAAAATATTTTGCGATTTCTTCTACAACATTTCTAGGCTGATAATTACTACCAATTAAGACGTCAAACAATATAAAGTCATTGTCTAACCTATAATCTCCACCAGATTGAATTTTAGCTCCATAACCCTCACCAATCAACATTACTTCTGTTTCACCAAATTTTTGTTCAAACATTTCTTCATTTACATTTCCACCAAATAATTCAATCAATTTGTTCATTAATTGACTTGGTATTTGAGCTTTATCTGTTCTTCCAAAATATTGTACTTTATGTCCATCCCAAAAAATTCTTATATTGGTACCGTCGATTTTTTCTGTAAAATCCCATTCTATATCTTTTAAAAATTCTACAGTTTCATTTCTATACATTTTTTCATTTAATTTTTTAGTGGTCATATCTCTTTCAAATAATGTTTCTATCTTCTCATATTCTCTCATTTTATATATCACCTCTTAACAATTTATCTAAATATTTTATATCAGTATTTTTAAAATCAACTTGCTTACCAATTTTTTCAAAATATTCAAGCATTGCATTTGCACAAGCACA
>CANQEK010000058.1 GCA_947594985.1 uncultured Clostridia bacterium | reverse complement strand
TCAGAGCCGGTTGCCTTACCGCTTGGCGACACCCCAATATTTTTATTATTTAAATTATATATCTTCACATCATATTTTACAAGTTTTTATTCAAAAAATATAAAAACTTTTTTATTTTTTATAGACTTTTTAATAATTTTTGTATATCATATTTATATCGTAATATTTAGGAGGGTTACTATGAATAAAACATTAAAAATATTATTTATTTTATTTATAATAATTACAATTTCATTTAATTTATATTATGTACAAGCAGTACAAGAAGAAAACCCTATTGAAAATACAATATCTGAAAATGAAGATGAAGACTCTGACACAACACAAAATAATTCTCAAACAGATACAGAGAATACTAATAATAGCTCATTAACCTCATTATCTCAATCCACAGATATAACAAAAGTTTCAAACATTAATAGTTATGAAGAAGCAAATCTTCACCTTAATAATATTTTAAATATAATATTAATTGCAATAGGTATTATATTAATATTATTTGCTATAGCAATTCTTATAAGACTAAAAAAGTAAAGATTTTAAATTTCAACAAATTATAATAAAATTTATTTTAATATTAATGTCAGTCCTGTTTGTAAATATAACAATTTACTATAATTTAAAAAGTATTATATATGACTTTTATAGTCTTATATAATACTTTTTATTATACTAGCTATTATTCTGTGTTGCATAATACCATATAGCTGCAATGATAATAACTGCAGCTACTATTAAAATAATCCACATCCATGTTGTTGCACTCATTGTATTCAATCCATCATTATTTGTTGTTCCTTCAGTTGCTGTTCTTGTTGTATTATAGTTTCCAGTTGTCATTCTATCATTATTATTTTGATCCATATTATTTCTATCATCCTTATTCATATCATTTCCTATATTATCTACTCCATCTCTTACTGATTTTTGTGTATCTCCGACTACATTTCCTGAAACTAGATTATCAAAACTATTACCTGTTTTATCAATAGACTGCATAATTTCATTTCCTAAATTAATTGTATTTCCATCTTCTGCTGCAAAACATATTCCATAACATAATGAAAGGACTATAATAGCTAAACCACAAATTAAAATTTTCTTTGCCATGTTCTTTTCCTTTCCAAATACAAAAAACTATATGAAAAATACTTTCATATAGTTTTATTATTAATCTTATATAAAAAAATATTCTAGTAAAATTTGAAAATATTGAATTATCTATTACTAATATTAATATTTTGAATTTCAACATTTAATTCTCTTTCTATAATGTTTTGAATTTTAGAAATTTGTTCTTTATCTAATGCAATTGATTTTACAACAACACTAACCATTCCATTATTTTCCATAATAACAACATCTTCAAATCCTTTATTTTTAATTAAATTTTCAGCTATCATAATTCCGTTTTTAATTTTTGTAATATTTGAAATTTGTTGTATTGCAATTGCTTTTTGGTCCGCAGGAGTTTCTACTGATTCTAAAAGATTTTGATATGTTTCTAACATTTCTGAATACATTTTATTTCTTTCTATTCTTGATTCTTCAAAATAATTATATTCATATTTTGAATTATCAACAATTTCAGTATCAATTATATTCTCTTGTATATTTTCATTTGGTACTATTGAACCTTCTGGCTCACTATTAACAAGTTGTACATCACCTAAATTAGTTTCATTTCTTATACTAGATTTATTACTATCAGTTTCTGATGCAACCTCAACAGTTTCAAGTTTTCTTTGATCAAAATTATAATTTAAATACCCAATCATTATTAAAAAAAATGCAATCAAGGTTAATACTATTTGTTTTATTCTCTCTTTATCTAATTTTAATTTCATTTTTAATATTACTCCTTTCTTATTTTTTAAAATTAATCACCCATTTCAAAAACTTGAATTTTATGTGTTGCTATACCTGTTACAGCTTCAACAGCTGATATAATACTACTTTTTATATTTGCATTTGAAGCACCTTGTGCAGTAATAATAGCTCCTTCTATTGTTGGTTTTATAATTTTTTCTGTTATTATATTTGAACCTGAATCTGTAATAACATCTTTTTCTGTATTTTCTGTTTCTGTAATTCTACTTCCTCCAGATGTATCTTTTTCCTCAATTGTACTACTACTTGAATTAACATTATATATTGGGACTAATGTGCTGCTTTCTGAATATGTAAGTAAAACAGAAACCTTGCCTACTCCTGATATTTTTTCTAAAATATCTTCAAGTCTTTTTTCTAAATTATCTGAATTAATATCTTCATTACTAACTTGAATTTCTTTATTTGCCAACTCTACTCCTACTTCATTTTTAAAGTTATCATTTTTGTTTTTATCATCATTTAATATCTTATTTATAATTATTAATGTTATTACAAGAATAATTAAAAAAGAAATAAGATTTTCTACTCTTTTTTCTTTATTACTAAAAATTTTTTTTATTTTTTCAAGCATAAATATCCTCCTACCTATACTTTATATATAAACTTAATAAAATTTTATTAATAAAAAAATATTTTATCTTCATCTAAAGAATAATTTTCTTTAAAATATTCCAAAACATCTCCAAAACTATCTTTTTGAGAAACATTATTTTGATTTTTTTTGCCTATAATCACAGGCTCAACTATAATATTTTCTGATTTTTTTTCTAATTCAACATTTACTTTTTCAATGTTTTCGTAATTTATATCGAGATAAATATCAACATTTTTAACTATATAACCTAACTTTTCTAAATCTTTAATTATTGTTTCCTTGATTCCAACAAGATATACATCTCTTATATCATCATTAACATTACTATATGTTTCCTGAGTTTTTACTTCAAAAAGACTGCTAAAATCAAATTCATAATTTAACAATTCTAAAATTGGATTTAATACAATAAACATAATATAAATTCCAATTACAACTTTAACATATTTTTTATTATTTCCTTCTGGAACTAGCATTTCAACAATAATTGAAATTATTATTGCAATAATTATTCCTTCACACCAAGATTTAATTTTTAATATCATATTTTTTCCTTATTCCAAATTATCTATACATAATCACACTATTTGTTATTTTAATAACAATAGTAATTCCTATTATAAACATAATAGAAACTGATATTAGCATTGCAAGTAAAATTTTATATCCATCAGCAATATTTTCAATTAATTTTACGATTTTTTCATCAGCTATAACTTCACAAACAGCAGATGTCATTTTAAAAGAAATCCATAATATAGAAATTTTTATTATTGGTAATAAAACAATACCTATAATAATTATTACACCTATTATTCCAACTGAATTTTTCAAAATATTTCCACATCCAATCACACTATCGACTGTATCACCCATTATTTTTCCAACAACAGGTATAAAATTTGATACCGCTGCTTTGGCTGTTTTAGCTGTAATTCCATCTACAGAACTGCTTAATGTGCCTTCAAGTGATAATGTACATACAAAAATTGTTAAACATATTCCTAATATCCAAATAATTGATGATTTAAAAAATTTAGAAAGTCTATCAATTTGTATTTTATTTGAAAAATTTGAAACAATTGAAATACTTATAGAAATTAATAATAAAGGAACTAAAAAAACATTTATAAAATTTCCAATAAAATTAATCATAAAAATTATAATAGGTTGTACAACACTTGTAGTCACTAAAGTTCCTGTTGTAAGCATCAAAGTAACTAACAGTGGAACTAACAAATTCATAAAACTAACTACATTATTTATACAATCTTTAATAATATCTAGTATTGAAACAAAACTATTAACCACAACAGTAACAATAAGTAAGTATTGTATAAAATACACAACTTGACTTGCAGTAGAATTCCCTAAATTTTCTATAATAGTTTTAAAAATACTGTGTATAATTACTATTATTAATACACTTGCCATAAGCTGAAAAGCAACTGACATCTCTGATAACAATAATTTCTCTATTCTATTAAAACTAAATACATTTCCTATATCTCCTGTAATACTATTTGAAAATAATTCTATTATATCTAAATCAGGAAAAATATCCTTTGTATATATTTTAGCCGAATTCAAAAAATTATTTATTCCAAAACTATTAGTTTGAGAAGTTATAATTTCTTCCATAAAATTCTCCTAATCTTATTATGGCAATAATCTTGTAAGAGATTCTAAAGTAGTTGAAATTATTGGTATAGAAAGAGAAATAACAATTATTTTTCCTCCAAATTCAATTTTATTTGCAATAGAATTTTCTCCAGAATCTTTACATATACTAACAGCATATTCTGTAAGAATAGATATTCCTGTAATTTTTAACAATAAAGTAATAAAACCATTATTATATTTTGAATTAATTGATATAGAATTTATAAAATTTATAATAGATTTCAGTGTATCTATGGAATAAAAAATAATTATTGCTCCACCTATTAAAACTGCATATATAGCATATTCTTTTCTATATTCCTTTAAAATAATTGTTGCTATTAATGTTAAAAAACCTATTCCTATAACTTTAACAATTTCCATTATAAATTAAACACCGTCCTAACAGTTTCAAATAATGAACTAATTTCATTAACAACTATAGTTAAAACTATTACCATTCCTGCAAGTGTTGTCATCATGGCTTGATCATCACGTCCAGCCTTTGTTAGTATTTGATGCAATACAGCTACCAAAATTCCTATTCCTGCAATTCTTAATAATAAATCAATATTCATAAAAACTCCTATATAAAAATTATACAAATTCCAATTCCAAAAACAATTCCCATTGTCTTGTACAATTTTACATTTCTACTTTTTTCACTTTCTGCTTTTTTTATTTGTTTTTCTATTAAATTTTGTGTTAAAGCAATTTCATTAACTTGTCCTTTAATATCTGTTTTTCCAAGTAGTTTACCTAACATTTTTATTACTTCTTTATCTTCATTGTCTAAATTATTATTTATTTCATTTATAGCTTCACACCAAGAACTGTTTATGTCATTATCTTTTTTTATAGTCAGATAAAATATATTTTCATTATCTTTATATATTACTTTAGATATGTCCTCAAAAATACTTTTTAAAGGTTCATAAGTAAACTCTATTTTACTTTTAAACATAACTAGAGCATTTTGAAATTTATTTAATTCAGTAACTCTATTTTCATATAATTTTGCTTTTATAATTCCTAAATATGTGCAGACAATAATAATACTTATTAAATTTATAATTTTTATAATTGACATTTTTTAATTCCTTATAAAATATTTTTAAAACTTTTAATTAGCAATATGATTTTAATTAAATTAAATAATTTTATTTTTAAACTAAATATATTATTTTAACTTAACTAAATAACTCTATTTTTATTAACTTATAAATTAACTTTTATTTATAAAATTAATTTCCTTTATACTTTTATATTGTAAAATATTTTTATTGAATACATAAATATCTTTTATTACTCCCTTTTGGTTTGGCTCTAAAAAAATTAATATTTCAAAAACATGATTATCAATTAAATTTTTTAAAACAGGATTAGCATATATATCATAAAAACTCGAACCATGTGCAGTAAAAATTCCTTTACAACCTGAGCATATTGCATAATTTATTGCTTCAATATCTGAATAACTACCAATCTCATCTGCTATAATTACTTTTGGTGCCATCGATCTTATTAACATCTTTATCCCTGTTTGTTTTGTGACATTTTCCATAACATCAGTTCTTATTCCAATATCATTTTGAGGAACTCCTTTATACAATGATGCTATTTCACCTCTCTCATCAACTAATCCAACATTTATACCATTAAAATCTACTTTTTCTATTCCATTTGAAATTTGTCTTACTATATCTCTTAAAATTGTTGTTTTACCTGCTCCGGGTGGTGAAATTATTAAAGTATTGTACACACTATTTAAATTAAGATTTAATATATAATTTAAAATATTATTACTGCACCCTAGTATTTGCCTTGCTATTCGTATATTTAAACTATTAATATGTTTTATATTTATAACCTTTTGATTTTCTATAACACAAGAACCAGAAATTCCAACTCTATGTCCTCCTGAAACAGTTACAAATCCTTCAGCTATTTGATTTTGATAACTATATATTGAATTTTCACAAATTAATTGCAATATAGTTAATATTTCTTCAATACTTACATAATATTTTATAATAATTTCTTCACTATTAAATTTTAATATTATTGGTTTTTGAACTCTAATCCTTATTTCTTCAATATTATTGTTTTTCTCTATTTCTTCTCTTAAAACATTTTTTATTTTTTCAGGAAAATATTTTAATATACTTTTCATCTTTATACCTTCTTTTGTACTTAAAATATATATATTCAATTTTAAATTTTTTAGAACCAAAAAATAAAAAAGGAAGAATTCAATATTATTTATAATGTACCTAATAGTAAATCACTACTTTTAGTATTTATTTGACTAGTACATTTCATAAATATTGAATTTTTCCTTTTATCTATATTTTTAGTTTTTAAACTAAATTTTATTTTTATCTTAAAAACTATTTAATCTATAAATAAATTATTAATAGCCTCATTATAAATATCTTTCACAAGCAAATAATCATCAGGATTTAATCTAACATAATTTTCTAGCATTACACCACTATTAATTTCTAAAACAAGAAATTTATTATCAGTTGTTTCTATTATATCAATACTTCCAAAGCCTAAATTTATTTCATTAGCAACTTTTTTAGCCATATTAGCTAATATATTTATCAAATTCTCATCTGTTAATTTTTTAGCTATCGAACCTTGAGATAAGTTATATTTCCAATTATATTGATATATTTCTCCTTTGTTAAGTACTACATTATATTTTTCATCTTGTAATCTATCGAAAAAATATTCATAATTAAATTCAATAAGCAACTGTTTTATAGTTTTAATACCATCTCCAACAACAATAGGTAAATATTTAGCATAAATCAATTTTACCTCTCCATTTAAAACTATAACTCTATATTCATGTTCTATATTGTAAAATGGGCATATACTAATAGAATAATTCTTATTAAATATATCATTTAAAAGATACTCTATTTCATTTATATCAGTTACATTATATACATTTCTCCCACAAGTCCCATTATTAGCTTTAATTACAATATGATTGTTATTCATTAAAAAAAAATTTTTTACATATTCATATGTATTACATCCAATTGCATAATCTAAATTGTTATTTTTATCATAAACAATTTTATGTTCAGCTACAGGAATATTTTTATATTTTAAAACCTCATATAATGCATACTTATCATCTACAATTAATCCAATCCCATGCAAATTAGAATCAAATTTATAACCTCGTATGAATCTAGTTTTACCGTCTTTTTCTAATACTATTACCCAATTTTTGGACAATAAATGGATTTTAATATTATTTTCTAAACAAATATCTTCTATTATTTTTTTTATAGTTTGTCCCATTTTAAATTGTTATCCTTATAATTCTTTATTTTCTTAATTATGTACACTATTTACAATAAATTGTATTACTTCATCTTCATTGTTAGATTGTTTATTTATCTCTTTCTCTTCTTTAGTTAAATCAACAAAATATTTATTATTCTCTCCCATAATTGATATAGAATCTAATGGATATCCAGGATTTCTTTTTTCTGATGGTATATCTACTAAATAAAAATCTTTTTTACTCCAACTAAATTTTTTTGTTTCTTTACCATTATAAACAACCATTCCATATACCCATTTTGCACTTAATTTACCACCATATTCTCTAACAAGATTCGTATAATATTGAATCATTTCATCATCATTTAATTCTTTTCCATTTATCCTTCTTACAAATGTACCTGGTTGCTTTTCCTCTGGTATTCCAT
Organism: uncultured Clostridia bacterium; assembly: GCA_947594985.1. Lineage (GTDB taxonomy): Bacteria > Bacillota > Clostridia > TANB77 > CAG-508 > Scatovivens. The sequence continues at coordinate 1,157 of CANQEK010000058.1, read as the reverse complement.
CTATAAATAAATTATTATCCATTCCAATTGTAGTTATTCCTGTAGCATCATAGTATGTTTTAGCTTTAATAAAAGCATTTTCTATAGCATTCTTTCCATTTTCATTTACTTTAAGGTCAATTTCCAAGTCTTTTATAGTTATTAACTCTATGTTTCTTTTTAATAATTTCTCAGCATATTTGTTTACTTTTGCTGGATTTTTGGTTGCAAACAATATTTTCATAACTACCTCCTATTTACTACTACCATCATCATCTGCTAAAGGTGGTGCAATTATTAACAATTTAGGATATCTGTTTCATCTAAATTTTCTCCTATTTTTTAAACTATTTTTACATTTAATTCAATATCATTTCTAATACTCTCATTATTAGATTTATAAAATATTTCTTTTTATTAATTCTTTTTCTAATTGTTTTGCATTTCTAAAAATTATTCCTTGAATTCCGTTTTTATTAGCAACTTCAATATTAATTTTATAATCATCTATAAAAATAGTCTCTTTTGCTTTTATATGCATAGTTTCTAAAACATACTGAAAACATCCCGGATCCGCCTTTAATTTTCCATATGTATATGAAAAATATTTATGCTCAAAAATATTTATTTCTTTGTTATTTTTTGATATGTACTCCATCCATTCTTTTACATGGTCTGACAATAAGATAATATTATAATTAATTTTTAGTTTCTTTATTATGTCCATTGTTCCATTAACTGGGATATTCAAATTTTCTCTAATTAACTCTTTTAATTTTTCTTTATTTATATTCCAATTAGTCCCATTTAATAAATACTCCACATATTCATCTTCAGAATATTTTCCTCTAATTGTATCTAAAAATATGTCTTCTACCTCTTTTTTTCTTGCTAAGAACTCTTCTGCTGATATTTTTGTATTTTGTTCTATTATTTTTTCCACTCCATGGTATCCAGAAATAATAACTTCTGACAAATCAAATATTATGTTCTTTACCATTTTTCACTTCTCTCCTCTTTGAAAATTAATTTATCTCCATATAACTCCATTTATATACCACCATTTTATATAACAATCTCTCGTTTTGTCAGTTTTTTGGCAAAATATCGATCATGTGAAACAAACAATATAGTTCCAGTATATTCTTCTAATGTATCTTCTAATATCTCTCTTGTAG
>CANQEK010000057.1 GCA_947594985.1 uncultured Clostridia bacterium | reverse complement strand
CTGTTTCAACTACAATACCCTTACCTCTACCATATGTTAATAAACTAGAAGAAAATAACATATTTTTTCTATCACCAATTCCTACACTTTCATCTTCAATTGTATCTGATGTTTTTTCAGCAGGTACTGATTCTCCAGTTAAAGCTGATTCTTGAGATTTTAAATTTACAGCTTCTATTATTCTTAAATCTGCTGGTATATAATCACCTGTATCTAATACAACAATATCACCTGGTACTAATTCAGAAGATTGCACTACTAATAATTTTCCATCTCTCATAACTTTAGCTACATGACTACTTAGTTTTTGTAAAGCTTCCAAAGATTTTTCAGCTTTATTTTCCTGGGCAACTCCTATAATTGCATTAACAATAACAACTATTAAAATAATTATTGTATCAGTTATACCTTCTCCTTGTTGGATTCCAACTATTCCAGATACTATTGCTGCTATAATTAAAATAATAATCATAAAATCTTTAAATTGCTCTAAAAATTTAGTAATTAAACTTTTTTTAGCCTTTGCCTTTAATTCATTTTTTCCGTATTTTTCATATCTTGCATTTACTTCTTCTTGTGACAAACCACTATCAATATTAGTTTCAAGTTTTTGAGCAGTTTCTTTTACTGATTTGGTGAACCATTTTTCTTCCATTGCTTTTCCCTCCTATTAATATATTTTTAAAATATTATTAAGTTCATCAAATGAACCTCTATTCGTAATAACAATATCAAAATTTTTATTAAAATATTCCAAATTCTCTTCAATTTTTTCTTCTAAAAAACCTACTGTTACTGCTCTCTCTTTATCTTCTTCCGAAATCATTCGAAGGTCTCCTATTCCATCTCCTAACAGTAAAATATTTTTTCTATTTTTTATTTTTTCTTTTGTTACATTATCTAATTCAATAATATTTTTATTGAAAGTATGTATTGCTTTTCCATCTATTCCTTTTATTAGTCCATTCTCAAATAAAATAAAATTGCTTAAAACTTTTATATTGTCATAGTAATCATTTTCTCTATTTAAAAATTCCTCTATAATATTTCCTATTCCAGCAGACATTATAATTACTGGCACATAAAGTTTTTTCATTGCCTTTAAAAATTCTTTTGCCCCATCTCTATATTTCAAAGTACATTTTTTAAAAGAATTTGTTATATTTTCTTCCTTTAAACCAAATTCATAAAATAGATTTATATGAGAATTCCACCATTTAGTCATTTCTTGCGATTTTTGTTCTAGAGAAATATTTTGATTTATTTCAATTGGTCTATAATAATTATATAAATCAGTTCTTTTTTTAGTATATTCTTCTCCTAATTCATTTAGATTTGCAAATACTGCCCAAGTTCCGTCTGAATTTCCTTGAGTTATAGTTCTATCAAAATCTGCTACTACATAGAAATCTTTTGAATCAATAAATTTAATTTTCTCAATTTTTTCCTTATTATTTAAAAATATCATTTTTCCTCCATTTAAAAAGACTTTTAAAGAAATTCTAATTCCTTAAAAGTCTCACTCCTTTTAGGTTACTAACCAGATTAATATCGAGATTGTTGATTAGTAATTTTCAAGTTACTCCCTTTTAAATACATTACGATTATACTAAATAGTTTTATAATTTACAAGTATTTTATTAAATTGTTTTTTCACTTAGCTTAGTAAATTTTTTTAACTTTTCATATGCTAAGTACTTTACTGTTCCAAGTGGGAATTTTCCATTTTTATCTTTTTTGCCTGCAGGAACTCCTGTTAATATTTCTATTCCTTCATCAATAGTTGAAACTGCATATATATGAAATTTTCCTTTTCTAACTGAGTCTATTATTTCATCACTTAAATATAAATTTCTAACATTTTGTTTTGGTATAATAACTCCTTGTTCTCCATTAAATCCTCTCAATTTACAAATTTGATAAAATCCTTCAATTTTCTCATTTACTCCACCTATTGGTTGTATAAATCCTTTTTGATTTACTGAACCAGTAACTGCTATTGATTGATTTATTGGAATACCTGACAAACTAGATAGTAATGCATATGCTTCTGTACTAGAAGCACTATCTCCATCTACGCCACCATATAATTGTTCAAAACATAAATTAGCAGTTAATGATAATGGCATATCTTGTGCAAATTGATCCCCTAAATATCCAGTTAAAATCAAAACTCCTTTAGAATGAGATGAACCAGACATTTCGACTTCTCTTTCAATATTTACTATTCCATCTTTTCCCATATAAGTACTTGCTGTTATTCTAGCTGGTTTACCAAATGAATAATCACCTATTTTTATAACAGTTAAACCATTAATCTGACCTACACATTCTCCTTCTGTATCAATTAAAAGAGATTCTTCTTTAATCATTTGCAAATATCTAGTATCATATTTTTTGATTCTTTCAATTCTCTCATCTAATGCTTTTTGAATATATTCTTTAGTAATTATTTTTTGTTTATCTTTTTTAGCCCAAACAGAAGCTTCTCCAATAATCTCCCCAATATCACTAAATTTTGTTGATAATTTTTCTTTGTCACCTGCAAGATTTGAAGTAATTTCGACAACTTTCGCCATTGCTTCTTTATCTAAATCTAATAAGTCTTCTTGCATACAAAAACTTCTAACAAACTTACTTAACCTTTCTATATTTTCTATATTCTTTGGAGCATCTTCTTCAAATTCTACTTTAATTTTAAATAAATCTCTAAAATCGTCATCCATAGATAGTAATGTATGATATATATTTGAATTACCTACCAATAATACTTTTAAATCTAGTGGAATTGGTTCTGGTTTTAAAGATACAAGTAACATTCCATTTCTAGGTTCTATAGAATTTTCAATAGATATTTTTTTTATTTTTAAAGCTTTTTTTAAAGCTTCATAACATAATCCATTTGATAATAAATCTTTTGCTTGAAAAATTATATATCCTCCATTTGCTTGATGCAATAATCCAGGTTTTATCATCATATAATCTGTTTTTAACGCACCAAACTGATTTTCATATTCAAGTCCTCCAAAAATATTATAGTAAGAATAATTTGTATCCATTATTACAGGAGCACCTTCTAATTTACTATTATCTATAAAAAGATTTACTCTATAATTTAACCATGGTTCTCTATCATTTTTATTCATATGTTGCATAGTAACTTGTGGATTTTTTTGTTCAGTTTCAACTGCTAAAAAATAGTTTATATTTTTTAAAATATCTTTTTTCATATTATCTAAATAAGTAATTATCTTCTTGTTTCTTTTATAATTTGCTTTTACTGAATTTATATGAACGTTTATAGTCATCAATGCAATATTAGATTGCCAATCATCTATTTTTTTTTCTGCTTCTCTTTCAATTTCTTTTATCTCTCCTAAAGCATGATATATTTGTTCCTGTACTAATTCTGAACGTTCTTCAAATTCTCTTTTTATACTTTCATCTAATTCTTCAAATTCCTCTTCTGCAAGAGTTTTTCCATCTAATACTGGCATCATATATACACCATTTTCTGTGGATTTTACTTGAAAACCTTGTATCATAGTTTTTTGATTTAATTTTTTTAAAAGTTTTTCTCTCTTTTCTTCATATTCTTGTTTTATAACTTGTTTTTCTTTTTCAAAATCATCATTATTAAAAGTCTTTTTAATATCTCTTCTTATATCCTTTACTAGATTTTCCATAGTATTTTTAAAAACATTTCCTTGTCCAGCAGGAAATGAAACTGCTACTGGTTCATTTGGATTTTCGAAATTATAAATATAAACCCAATCATTCGGAACTTTTTCTTTATCTGCTTTTTTTTGAAGAAATCTTTTAGTGTACATAGTTTTTCCTACACCTGAAGGTCCTTCTAGATACAAATTGTACCCTTTAATATCTATATCTAAACCAAATTCAAGAGCTTTTATTCCTCTTTCTTGCCCATATACTAAATCATTTGTATCCACCAATTCTTTTGTTGTTTCAAATTTAAATAAATTAGGATTACAAACATCTTTTAAATCCTTTGGCATTAGTTCATTTCTTCTTCTCATTAGTATATTCCTCCGATAAAATTTATATATTGATTTTATATCAAACATATAAATATTGCAATTATTATTTATAAAAATTTGTATTATTTTGTAATTTTTAGTAAATTGTAATTTATAAATATTTTATATTTTTTAATATTATTTTTTCATTATCTCTTTTTAATTATAATTTAAATTTAACTTTATTATAATGCTACTATTTCAAAACTTTACTCATAATAATAGCATCATCTATTCCATTATAATATTTTTTTCTACTACCAATTTTTTTAAAGCCAAATTTTTTATATAAATTTATTGCAATTAGATTTTTCTCGTTTACTTCTAAGCTAATACTATTTTTATTAGTATTCTTAGCCATTTTTATTATTTTATCTAAAAGTAAATTTCCTATACCTTTTTTTCTTTCAGATTTTTTAGTTACTATATTAGTAATTTGAACATCATCTGGTGTAATAAGAATTCCAGCAAATCCAACTATTTTAGTATTTTCTTTTGCTACTATGTATTTTGAATTATTATTTTCTAACTCGCTTCTTAAAATATTTGGAGTCCAAAATTCATCATATTCTTCTTGAAGACTATCTTTTATTTTTTCATAATCATTAATTTTCATATCATCTACTAGTATCATTAATAATTCAATCCCTTCTATAATACAACCTTCTAGAATAAATAGAAATTTTATATAACAAAAAATGGTTATTCTTTTTATCATATAAAATAAATATCATTTTACTTTTTAAATCTTTCTGCTTGAGATTTTTTTAAATATACTGGATTTAAAGAATCGGCTGTATGTAAATTGTGTTCTAAATATTTTTTATACCCTAATTTTCCAACATTTGTAGCAGATTGACTATTATTATCTACAAATTTTACACTTTTTAAATTATTTTCCAATAGTTCTTTATGTAAAATAGCCCCATTTCCAATACATACTATATTATTATATTTTTTAAGTTCATGTATTATCTTGTTAATATCATCTGCTAAGTAATCTTCTTTTTTATCATAATTTTTATCAAAAATTCCACAATAAACTTGATTATTTCTAGCATCTATTAATGATACTATTGTTTCTTTATTTTCAACATTTCTAGCTAAAACTTCTAAAGATGTAATAGCAGCTATTTTTATATTTAAAATTTCTGCTATCGGTTTTATAGTGGAAACACCAATTCTAATTCCAGTAAATGAGCCTGGACCAACACAACATGATAGCATTTCTATATCATCTATTTTTATGTTGTTTCTTTTTAAAATCATATCAATAATTGGCATTAAATTTTCAGAGTGTGTTTTTCCATTATCTAAATTTATTTCATCAATTATCACATCATCTTCTAAAATTGCAACTGAACAAATAGAACTTGATGTATCTACAGCTAATATTTCCATTCTAACTCCTATTCCGTTCTTGCTTTATTAATTTCAATATTTATTTTTCTAATATTTTCATTTTCACTATCTCTTGAAAAATTAATTTTTATATAATCATTTGGTAATATATCTTCTAGTAATTCTCCCCATTCAATTATGCATATACCTTTATCAAAATACTCTTCTCCACCTATTGATAAAAATTCGTCAATATCTTCCAATCTATACAAATCGAAATGATATATATTTAAATCATTAGCATAATATTCATTTACAATAGTAAAAGTAGGACTAGAAATCTCATCTTGTAAGCCAAAATAACTTAAAATTCCTTCTGTTAATTTAGTTTTTCCTGATCCCAAATCTCCTGACAAAATAACTATTATTCCTTTTTTTAATTGTTTTGCTATTTTTTTTCCAATTTCTATTGTATCTTTTTCAGAATATGATATTAATTCCATAATTTTCCTTTTATAATTTATAATATATTTAGATTTTTAAAAAATGAGGATATACCTATAAACCTATTTTTTACTATAAGAATATCTATATAATTCTATATTTTAAAAGATATTTTATTTCAATAGTTTTTTAAAATAATAAAAACTATATTTTAATTTCTATATTATCATATCATATTCTACCAGTTATTTAAAGTCTTTTATCATATACTTTTATTTATGTTTTCTACAGTGATATTAATCTTTTTCTCGAATGATATATTAAAAGACATTATAATAAATAAATTTTTTAAAAATAAAAAAAAAATAATTTTAGGTCTTGACAAATTATTTTTTATAATCTATAATTTATAATTGTTGAAGGTAATAATGCAGGTGTAGTTCAATGGTAGAATTCCAGCCTTCCAAGCTGGCTATGCGGGTTCGATTCCCGCTACCTGCTCCAAGAAAAGTGGCAAAATAGCCACTTTTTTCTTTTTGCAAATTTATGTACTATTGTGCAAATGCAAAAGCAGCTTGCTCTATAGCACTTAACTTGCAAAGATAACATAATTATGTTATACTATATGTGTAGTTCATTAACTATTTTGAAAAATTAATTAGGAGGCGAAAAAAATGTCTACAGCAAAAGAACTACGGCAATATTGCGAACAGTTACGTAAAGAACGTTGCGAAGAGTTAAAATCTGTACTCAGCGATTTCTTTGAATCAACTTTTATTGCCGGTCATAAGCCTTTCAGGGCTGTAATCGGAAACAAGAAGTGCAAATCGATACCTATTTATCGTTGTTTTTTAGCTGTTTCTGAAGGAAAAGTTTTGAATTACCAAATTCAATGGCCAAATTTTTCAGAAGATCTGCTTCGTAAAGAGCTTGAAAACTTAGGCTTTGTTATTACCGCGAACAACCTTTGTATTTCTGTTCCACCTTACGAAAAAGGAGCAAAATTGTCATTTGCTCAAGAATGGGTCAGAAAAATTAATACTAGCTATTCTGACTACTGTGCTAAAGAAAAGAAATTTGCAAAAATGATCTATTCTGAGATCATTTCAGCATTATGTTCCACGCCTACTGACTGTATCATAACATGTGATGGTTATACTATTTTCAAAATTCCTAAGTTTGATTATGAAATTAGTTTAAAACGATCAACCTTTATTAGAAGTCTAATGAGGCGTGATGGAATTGAGTTATACTATAATAAAGAAGGTAAATATCAGAGCATTAAAGTTTATGACAGCCAATCAATAATTAATTAAATCTATTTAGATTGGAAAGCATAGAAGATGGTTATTTCTATTTTCTATGCTTTTCCCCATATATAAAAAAATAAAATTTGAAAATTATGTTCAATTATAATTATATAGTAAAATAAAAGCCGGCACATATTGTGCCGGTAATTCATTGCTAAACTATTAGCGTCGCTATCGTACTTACTATATGATTACAAAATCCAGTCCCTTCAACTGCATTCTTAATTTCTGGCAGTCCAAACTGCCTGACCCAGTCAAATAAATAAAGTATTCCGTATCAGAAGCATTATGATATAAGACTGATTCAGATCCAGCTTCTTTTTTCAGAACTCTAATTATTTTAATACCGGGATAAGAAGATAATGGTATTAATACTTCCCACCTTTTATTTTCATTTGGAAAGCTTACTGTTTATGTAATTTATTTTTCAATTTTATCTATATATTCACTTAAAGCTAATGGCATGTATCTTTGACTTCTAATTGCATTTATTCCAAAATCTCTTAATTTATTAAATGATAATTTTCCTTTTTCGTATCTTGTTAATAAATCTATTTTCATAGCTCTTTGTATCTTTAAATTTTGATCTTTATATTCATAAGGAATATTTACTTCTATTACTTTAAATTTATACATAATTGATGAATAGGGCTTACCAACATATATATATACAATATCATTTATTTTAATATCTGTGCTTTGCTTCCACATTATTGTATTATTTTCTTTTAATGCTTTATCTATATCAAAATACTTTGGATTTGCAGGAACTATCCACTCATTTTTAGCACAATTTTTATTTGTAATCGTATATGAATAACTTTTATCAATCATGTTCATTATTTTTTCATCTGATATAGTATTATTTAGTATAACTGTAATCCAACATTTCTTATTCATATGATATGCAGGATAAAATCCGTCTTGTTTTAGTAAATATTCTATTTCATTTGGCTCTAGCTTTATATCAATTATTTCTACTTCACCGGTAGATTTTTCATCTAATTTATTTTTATCAAGATTCATTATTATACCATACCATTTTTTACTATCTCTATTTCTAAAAGTAGCATATCCAGGAAATTTTTCCCATTCAAATTCTGGCATGTCTCCATATTTTTTCTTTATTGCTTTTGCTATTCTGTTTGATTGATCATATATAAAAGCTTCTCTAATAAAACAATTATTTCTAATATCTTTCAATAAATTTTTAAATTCATTTCTAACTTGTCCTACAAAAGAGCCTGTAATATCTTCTATACGAAAATTAGTATATTCATCACCAAAAGCTAAATCATAAACTTTACCTTTAACTATTCCACCTTTATTTACTTCAATATCCACTCTAAAAGTATTATTCATAATATTCTTTGAATACTTATACAAAGACTTATCTTTTTTAAATCCATATTTAGATATTTTATCAAAATCAATCTTTGTTCTTCTAAATAATTCTTCTTCAATGGTCATTTTATTCTCCCTTTGAAAATTGCATTTATTATTTTAGGATAACTTCCTTAATTCTTATTTTAAACATCTATCATTTCGCTATAAATTTTATGAATATTAACTTCATCTTTATATTTATTTTCCATAGGACACATTCCATTTTTAGTTTGATTTATAATATATTCTACTTTGTCTTTATATTCATATTGAATATGGTTTTCTTCTAAAACAGGAAGCGCATATTCACTTATAACATCTGTATAAATCTCTTTAACTCCTGCAACTGCTAAAATACTTCCTGCTACTTTTCCAATTACTTTATCAGCTATAACTGCTCCTTTTAATGCGTTTTCATTTTCTTTTAAAATATCTTTTATATCTTTTATTCGCTCTTGATAATATTCTTTTATTTCTCCATTTTCATAAGCCACAACTAATGAAGCATTTTTTTGATGTAAAATTTCTTTTACTTCTTCTAATTTAGTCATCTAAATGAATTCCTTTCT
>CANQEK010000056.1 GCA_947594985.1 uncultured Clostridia bacterium | reverse complement strand
TTGGGAACTACTATTGGAGCAAAAGAAAAAACATTTTATGGCTTAACCGGATTAGGCGATTTAATTGTAACTTGCCTAAGTGAACATAGTAGAAATAGAAGAGCTGGTATAATGATAGGTAAAGGATTTTCAATAGAAGAAACTAGAAAAGAAATAGGTATGGTAATTGAAAGTATTGATAATATAGAAGTTGCATATAATTTATCTAAAAAATATAATGTAGAAATGCCAATTGTTGATACAGTTTATAGAGTACTATATAATGGATTACCACCTAAAGAAGCTGTAAACAAATTAATGACTAGAGAATTAAAAGAAGAATAAATTTTTTCGCATTAAAATATATGATATGGTCAAAATAAATATATAGATAAAATTATTTATAAGGAGGAAAAAAATATGGAATTATTTAACAAATTAGGTAAAACAGCAAGTAAAACTTATCAAGCTACTAAAGAAAAAGCAGTAAATTTATCAGAAGAATTAAAATTAAAGGGGAAAATAACTAATTTAAAAGATAAAATTAGTGAAAAATATTCTGAAATAGGTAAAAAAGTTTATATTCAAGTTAAAGATAATAAAGATGTATTAAAAGATGAAATTATACCTATATGCGAAGAAATATCTAATTGTGAGGAACAGATATCTAAACTTGAAGCAAATATTTTAGCAATAAAGAAAGTAAAAAAATGTACTGAATGCGGAGCTGAGTTAGAAATTGGTGCATCTTTTTGTTCAAAATGTGGTAAGAAACAAGAGCAACCACAAGATGTAGATTTAAACCAAGAGCAACCACAAGATACAAAAGAAGCAGAAGTTGTTTCTATTAATAATTCACAAGAAAATAAAGAAAATCCTGAAAATGCGGAATAATGTTAACATATGTGTAAGTTATTAATAAGGATATCTTTCATAGATATATTTTATTAATTTGTTTATATTTGTATCTGTAATGCAAATATAAACATTTTCATCTAAACTTATCCATAATGTCATATTAAATTTATCATTGTTATCTGCAAAACAACTTATAATATCAATCATATCAATAGGATTATCAAATTCTTTTTGATATACTAAATCATTATATAAATTTTGAGGTTCAGAGTAGTATAAGTCTAAAAATCTTTTTATTTCACCATGTTCCTCACTATAAAAATTAATTGTAGGTTTCATAAATTTACTCGATTCTATTTTTTATTTTTATTATTTCTCCATAATTTAATTTTATTCTTAAAGTATAAATTTTGAATATATACTAATACTAATTATGGAGGATATTATGGTTAAAAAAATTTGGAAAAATGTTTTATATTTATTATGTATTATTATATGTTTAGTTAGTTTTACTGGGTGTACATTAATGGAAAATGGTGAAAGTAAAAATATTCAGGATAAAACAAATGAAGAAATTAATTATCTAGAAGATCAAATATTAACAATTGTAAATAAGTATGCTAAAGGAGAATATGATAATTCTTCTAATAATGAAGAAAGTAGCGAACAAGATAATTCAAATACTATTCAGGAAAATTCAAAAAATACATTAAATTGGGATGAGATTGAAAAATCAGTTAATAAAATTAATGATATAATGGATACCATAATACTTGATTTGTCAGAAGTAGAAATTTCGAATGACGATTTAATTAATTTTAGAAATGAGGTAAATAGATTAAGTATAGCTGTATCCAATAGAGATGAAGCAGTATTTTTACAAGAAACTAGTATTTTGTATTCATTACTACCAACATACCTAGAAAAATATTCTGATGATAAAAACAAAATAAATATAATGAAACTAAAAAGTTTAGTTGTATCAAGTTTTATTTATTCAAATGTACAAGATTGGGAAAATGCTAAAAATACAATAATAATGGGTGAAAATAAGTATAAAGAAATGATGGATGACATAAATTATATGAGAGAATATTCGTATAATTTAAATAAAGTATATATTCTATTAGAGGAATTTAAAACTGCTATAGATCAGGAACAATTGGAATTAGCCAAAATTAAATATATTAATTTTATTGAGAAAAGTTAGAAATTAACTTTGAATAAATCGGAAAGCCTAAATATTTAAGAAAATTAAATTTTTTCTTTGGCTTTCCGATTTATTCATATAAAAGGTTTTTTAACAATTTTTATGCTTAGAATATTATATTGAAGTTTGATTATTATTTTGATTTTTATTAATAATTAATTATTATTTTCTATTAGATATTTTACGATTTGAACAGCGTTTGAAGCAGCACCTTTTCTAATATTATCAGCAACACACCAGAAGTTAATTCCTGATTCAACACTAAAATCTCTTCTTATTCTACCAACAAATACTTCATCATGTTCTGAAGCATTAGTAGCTAATGGATAAATATTTTTTTCAATATCGTCTTGTACTATTATTCCACTAGTGTTTCTAAGTAAATTTTTTAGTTCTTCTAAATCAAATTGATTTTCAAATTCTACATTTATTGATTCACTATGCGAATTTATAACAGGCACTCTTACTGTTGTTGCGGTAATTTTTAAATCAGGTCTTTTTAATATTTTTCTTGTTTCATTAATCATTTTTTCTTCTTCTTTAGTATAACCATTTTCTAAAAATGAGTCTATATGAGGGATACAATTATTTACAATTTGATGTGGGAATTTTTTTGGTTCTTCTCCCTCAAGTCCTTTAATCAAATCATTAACACCTTCTTGACCAGCACCAGATACAGCTTGATAAGTAGAGTAAATTACTCGTTTTATTTTATATTTGTTATCTAAAGCTTTTAAAGGAATTACAGCTTGAATTGTAGAACAATTAGGATTAGCTATAATACCATTATTTTTAGAAATATCTTCTGAATTTACTTCTGGTACAATTAATGGAACAGAAGGGTCCATTCTGAAAGCACTACTGTTATCAATTACAATACAACCTTTTGAAACAGCAATAGGAGCATATTCTTTTGAAACTTCTCCACCAGCAGAAAAAATTGCAAAATCAAAGTTTTCATCAAAAGAATTTTCTTTTAATTCTTTTACTAAACATCTTTTTCCATTAAAAAAGAAATCTGTTCCAGCTGATTTTCGTGTAGCAAAAAATCCACACTCAGAAATAGGAAGTTTATATTCTTCTAGTATTTCTATTACTTTTCTACCTACAAGTCCGGTAGCTCCTACTATTGCTAATTTATATTCTTTCATGATTACCTCCTAATAATATTAAGAATATTTTTAATATATAAATTATTATATATATTATATTCATGGAATTTTAATTTGTATATAGTGTTAATAAGTATAATATGAACTTAGATATTCGGAAATAGCTTCCTTAAATTCATCAAAAGAAGAATAATAGTCTGAAAAATAATAATCATAAAGTTGATGTAGTTCTTCATCTGTATAGTACTTGTTTATATCAAATTTAGAATTTTCAAAATTTTTAGAATCATCTTTTGGTATAGTAATAGAAGGGGTATTATTATTTTTAGTAGTATTTGTATTAAAAACGGTTTTTATTTGTATAAAACTAAATATTAATATGATTATATAAATAATTAAAAGAATACCTATTACCTTTAATTTATTTGAAAATGATAGTTTATCCATAGAATTCACAATTTTATCTGAAAAATCATTAGTATTTCGATTTGAATAATAGTCATTATAATAATCTTTATTTGAGTATTTATAATAATCATCTTTATAAATATTATTTCGTTTATAATTATCATAAGAATATTTTGAAGTAGCAGTGAAATTTTGGACTGTATAAGTAATAGGCGGATTTAATTCATTATCATATTCTTTTCTAGTTTCAGGATTTGACAAAACCTCATATGCAACATTAATTTCTTTTATTTTTTTTTCGGCAACATATTTATCACCAGCATAAACATCAGGATGATATTTTTTAACTAAAGATTTATATGCATTTTTAATTTCTTCTTGTGTTGCATTTTGTTTTACATTGAGTATTTGATAATAATTCATAAATTCTCCTAAACATTTTTATAAATATATTATAAATGTAATTATAGTAAAAAACAATAGTTAACATATATTTAATATTCATTATTACAAATGCTAGAATAAAATTTTTTTTTATTTTTAAAAACAAAAAAAGATTATAATAGCAAAAATTATTTACTTTAATTAATTTTAGGAATATAATACATATTATTTAAGATGATTATACAATAACTAATTATAATGTTAATGTGTATGTAGAAAAAATATATAAAAAGGGTTTATAATGAAAAAAGCTTTATTAAAAGATAGTTTTAAAGAAATATTAAAAACGTATAAAAGATTTATTTCAATACTTCTAATGGCTTTTTTAGGAGTCGGTTTTTTTGCTGGAGTAAGAGCAACAAGTCCAGATATGAAATTGACTGTTGATAATTATTATGATAATCAAAATATGTATGATATAAGTCTTATATCAACATTAGGATTAACAAATGAAGATTTACAAGAAATTTCAAATATTGATAGTGTTGAAAATGCATATGGTATATATTCAGAAGATGTGTTTGTATCATTTGGAGAAGAAGAAAGTGTAGTTAAAACATATGTTGTACAAAATGAAATAAATAAACTTGAAGTGATAGAGGGAAAATTGCCTGAAAAAGCAGATGAATGCGTTATTGAAAAAAGTATGCAGTCAGCTGAAAATATATGTATTGGAGATTATATAGAAATCAAAGAGAATGTAAAAGAGAATGAAGAGCCGAGTTTTAAAAATAATAAGTTAAAGGTTGTTGGGATAATAAAAAGTCCTAGATATATTTCAAGAGATAGAGGAACTACTACCTTAGGGTCTGGTAAAGTAACATATTATATGTATATGCATAAAGACAATGTAATATCTGATATTTTTACAGAAATTGATATTATAGTTAAAAATGCTAAAGTTTTATCTACTCTTGATGAAAATTATAAGGAGTTAATTAAAAATGCTGAAAATGATTTAGAGAATATTAAAGAAAAAAGACAAAATGCAAGATATAATGAATTAATAGAAGAAGCTAATGCAAAATTAAATGATGCACAAAATGAGTTTAATACAGAAAAAGCTGATGCTGAACAAAAAATAGCCGACGCAGAAAAAGAAATATTTGATGGGAAAGAAGAAATAAAAAAGTCAGAAAAAATAATATTAGATAGCAAAAAAGAATTAGAAAATTCAAGACAAACAGCTAATACTGAAATAGCTAATGCACAAAATCAGATAAATGATGCACAAAATCAATTAATAATTTCACAAGAACAATTAGATGCTTCAAAATCTGTTTTTGAAACTCAAAAAGTAGAGTTTCAGAACAATATTAAAAAATTGCAAGATGCAATAAATACTTATAATTCAGGTATTTCACAACTAGAAACTTCTAAAGCAAATGTTCAAGCTAGTATAGATTTATTAAATAGTCAAATACAATCAAAACAAGATGAAATTACCAAATTAAATGAATTAAAAAATCAAATGGAAAATAATGGGGAAGACTCTAGTGAGATTAGTAGTAAAATTGTAGAACTAGAAAACGAAAAAGCTTTATTTGAATCTCAAATAGAAAATGCTAAAAATAATATTGAAGCGTTAGAAACTGAAATTAAAAATTATACAAATGATAAAAAAGTTTATGAACAACAATTAAACACTATTAATACTGAACTTGATAAAGCACAAAACGAACTTCAAGCTGGACAGAATAAAATATCTACAGCTTGGCAAGAGTTAATGAATTCAAAGTCAAAATTAGAACAAACTAAAATTGAAACTGAAAAAAAATTTAGCGATGCTGAAAAAGAAATTTCAGAAGGTCAAAAAAAAATAGCAGATTCTAAAAAAGAAATTCAAAATGGTGAAAAAGAATTAGCAGATAAAAAAGAAGAGTTTAATACAAAAATTTCTGAAGCAGAAGAAAAACTTATTGATGCAAGAGAAAAAGTAAATGATATAGAAAAAGCAAAATGGTACATTTTTAATAGAAATGATAATACAGGTTTTAATAGTTATTCAAAAGATGCAGATAATGTTAAAAAATTAGGAGAAGCATTTCCAATAGTATTTTTTATAATAGCTACTTTAATAAGTTTAACATCTATGTCTAGAATGGTTGAAGAACAAAGAGTTCAAATAGGAACATTAAAAGCACTAGGTTATAATAAATGGCAAATAATGTCTAAATATATTATTTATTCTTTATTAGCTTCTCTTTTAGGTGGAATATTAGGAGCTATATTTGGATTAAGATTTTTTCCAGCAGTAATAATTTCTATGTATAAAATGATGTATAATATTGAGAACATAGTTATAGAATTTAATAAGTATTTTGCCTTTTTAGGTATAGGTATTATGGCCTTATGTATTGTTGGTGCTACAATTTATACTGCTAATAAAGAATTATCAAGTACTCCAGCTGAAATGATGAGACCAAAAGCTCCTAAAGCTGGAAAAAGAGTATTACTTGAAAAAATTCCATTTATTTGGAATAAACTTAATTTTACACAAAAAGTTACTTTAAGAAATATGTTTAGATATAAAAAAAGATTTTTTATGACAGTAATTGGAATAATGGGATGTACGGCTTTAATAGTGACAGGATTTGGGCTAAAAGATTCTATTTCAAATATAATGGATTATCAATATGTTGATATATATGATTATGATATGCTTATCAATTTAAAAAACACTTTAACAAATGAGGAAATATCTACTCTAAAAAATGATATAGAATCAAAGAAAGAAATTGAAAAATGTGTAGAAGTTTATATGACTTCTGAAGATGTAAAAAATAATAATATTTCAAAAGAAGCACAGATAATAGTAGTTAATGATGCTAATAATTTAGAAAACGTAATAAAATTAAAAGATATAAAAACAGGTCAAAAATTGGTATTGAATGATGAAGAAATTATTATAACAGATAAATTATCTAAATTATTAAATGTTAATATAGGTGATAAAGTTATTTTAATTGATAGTGAAAATAAAGAATATGAAGTGAAAATAGGCGGTATAGCAGAACATTATATATCTCATTATATCTATATGACTCAAAATTTATATACAAAATTATATAATAAAGAATTTTCAACTAATGTTTTATTTGCTAAATATAGCTCAAATATTTTACAAGCAGATGAAGACGTTTTATCAAAAGAAATATTATCAAATTCAAAAGTTGCTTCTGTTACTTTAACAAGTTATTTAATGGGAATAATGGAAGATACATTATCATCTATGAATTTAGTAGTATATGTATTAATTGTTTCTGCTGGATTACTAGCATTTGTAGTTTTATATAATTTATCAAATATAAATATAAGTGAAAGAATTAGAGAATTAGCAACAATAAAAGTTTTAGGGTTTTATGATAAAGAAGTTTATGATTATATAACTAGAGAAATTGTACTATTAACTATAATTGGTATTATAATAGGATTATTGTTTGGATTTGTTTTAAACTCATTTATTTTAGGAACTTGTGAGATAGAAATGCTTAGATTTAAAAGAATAATAACAATTCAAAGTTATGTATTTTCAGCTTTAATAACAATTATTTTTACATGTATTGTCAATTTTATAACATTCTTTTCACTAAAGAAAGTTAACATGATAGAATCATTAAAAAGTATTGAATAATAATTATTACTAAGTTACAAATTTTATAAAATAATAGGGATAAAGGAATATTTAGTTATGAATATAAATTATGATTTTTTAGATAAAGATATATCAAATGGTTTAAAATCAATATATTTGTTCTATGGAACAGAACAATATTTAGTTGATATGCTTGTAAATAAAATAAAAAAGAAATTTGGTGAAAAAGTTTTAGGAATTAATTATATTTTAATAGATGAAACAAACGTTGATAATTTAATTTCAGATATTGAAATGCCTGCTTTTGGATATGATAAAAAGCTTATAATAGTTAAAAATTCAGGATTATTTAGCAAAGATGGAAGAAGAAAAAATGCTACTCCTATACAAGAAAAAGTATCAAATTTTATTAAAAATAATATAAATATGATTAATAATTCTGTAATTTTAGTATTTATAGAATTGGAAATTGATAAAAATATAGTTTATGATGAAATTGATAAGAATGGAATCGTTTGTCAAATTAATAGGTTAACGCCAATACAACTTGTAAAAAAATTAAAACAAATATGTAATTTATATAAAGTTAATGCAGATGAAACAACTTTAAATTATTTAGTAGAAGTTGTAGGTCTTAATTTACAAAATTTAATAAATGAAATACGAAAATTAATAGAATATGTTGGAGAAGGTGGAAAAATAACTGTAGAAGATATAAATAATTTATCTATTAAGCAAATGGAAAGTGTTATTTTTGAGTTAACTGATAACTTAGCTACAAGAAAAATAGAAAAAGCATTAGAAGTATACGATAATTTAATATATCAAAAGGAACCTCCTCAAAAAATATTAATAACACTTTATAATCATTTTAAAAAAATATATTTATGCTCTATTGCTATTAAATTAAAAAAAGATATAATAAACTCTATCGGTTTAAAACCCAATCAAACTTTTTTAGTTACTAAATATAAAAAACAATCATCTTATTTTAAAACCGAAGAATTAAAGCAAATTATTAAATCTTTAGTTGATTTAGATTATAATTATAAAAAAGGAAAAATAGATTTAGATATAGGATTAAGAAGTATATTATGTGCAAATTGTAATTAACTTAATATTAGGTTATAGGTAATCCTTATAAAAACCTAAATAAAAGTATAAGGAATAAATGTTAATTATGGTTAATATTAATGAAAATTTTTTAAAACTTCAAGACACTTATCTTTTTTCAACTATATCAGGTAAAATAACTGAATTTCAAAAGAAAAATCCAGATAAGAAAATTATAAAATTAGGAATAGGAGATGTAACAAGGCCAATACCTCATGTAATTTTAGATGCTATGCATAAAGCTGTTGATGAACTAGGAAATATTGATACTTTTAGAGGATATGGTCCTGAACAAGGATATGAATTTTTAAGAGAAAAAATAGTAGAATTTGAATATACAAAAAGAGGAGTCAATATATCAATTGATGAGATATTTGTTTCAGA
>CANQEK010000055.1 GCA_947594985.1 uncultured Clostridia bacterium | reverse complement strand
CTATAAATTACAAGCCAGAATCAGAATCAATTTTAATTGATTTTGATTCTGGCTTGTAACTATTTAAGCTCTTTTCTATTATTTTGTATTGTTTCTAATGCATTTTGTATTGACATTTCAACACCACTTAATGTTTTTCCAAGTTCTAACATATTATTTTCTATATTTGCTAAAATTCCATCTACATATGTATTAGCTCCCTGTATTACTTCTCTATGCATTTGATTTGCATCAGCAATAATTTCAGTTTTCTTATCATATGCTTTTTTAGTTATTTCATGTTCATCTATCATTGATATTATTCTATTTTCAGCTTCTTTTACAATATCATCAGCATCTTTTTTAGCTTCTTCTATTATTCTTTCCCTTTCTTCTTTTATCCATTTTGCTTGTTTTAATTCATCTGGTAATTTTAAACGGATTTCTTTTATTATATCTAAAAACTGATTTTTCTCTATAATACTTTTTTCTGTAAAAGGTAAGTTTTTACTTTTTTCTAAAATATCTTCTAACGTTTCTAGTAGTGTAAAGATTTCCATCTTTTATCAATCCTTTCTAAAGTACACTGCTTTGAAGTATTTTTTAACTTTTGTACTTTCGATTTAATCTACTGAAAATTTGCCTTTAATTAAATTTTCTTTAAATATAAAAATATGAGATATACTTTTCCATATTTTTTAATATCTTTTATTTCTAATATATCTTTATCTAGTTTTTCCAATATTCGCTCTTTATCATTTGTTTCTAATATTATCATTCCATCTTTATTTAATAAATTATTTTCTAAAATAAATTTAGTAGCTTCTTGAGCAAAATCTGTAATATAAGGTGGATCTAGAAATACTATATCAAACTTAATTTTTTCATTTTTAAATTTTTCAAGAGCTCTTTTAAAATCACATTTTAAAAGTACTATTTTATCTGAAGTCTTAGTTTTTTCTATATTTTTATTTATTATTTTTATAGCATCTATAGAAGAGTCACAAAGGAAAGCTTTTTTTGCTCCTCTACTCAAAGCTTCTAAAGCTAAGGCACCACTACCAGAAAATAAATCCAATACAACTGCATCTTGTAAGTCATAATTAATTTTACTAAAAAGTGCTTCTTTCACTCTATCAAGTGTAGGTCTTGTATTATTTCCTTCTAGACTAAAAAGTTTTGTTCCTCTCATAGTTCCACTTATGATTCTCATATGTCTCCTAGATATACAATTTTATTATATAAATATTTTATTCTAAAATAACTATTAGTCAATATGATTAACACAAATGTAATACATAATTAATTCTTTTGTAATAGAATTTTCTAGTTATTTTTAAGAATTGCTGTATGCAGTTTTAGTATTAACTCCTTTTAAATCTCCTATTTGTCCACTTAAAGAATTGATAATATCTTCTGGTGCATCAATTACAATTGAAATAATATTTATTTTCTTTTTATGATAAGGGATTCCCATTCTTCCTACAATATATTCTCCATATTTAGAAAGTAATTCATTAATTTTCGGTACACTCACTAAATCCTCAACAATTATACTAATAACAGCAATTTTTGTTTCCATATAAATCTATTTCCTTGTATATTATATTTAGGTTTTTAAATAAGGATTTACCTATAAACCTATAATTTTCTATTATAATAATATAAATTAAGGACTCTTTATTATAGAGTCCTCTTATTTTATCCAATTTATAATATATTTATTCTTTACCATATATACTTATTCTTCATCTTTTTTGTCATCTTGCAATAATTCTAATTGAGATATTAATAAAGCTTCCATTTTAGCTTTATAAACTCCAAATTGTCTTTTTAATTCTTCAGTTCTTTTTCTTATCTCAAATTCCTCTTTAGATATTTGTTCAGTAGCTCTTCTAGCCTCACTCTGAGCATCCCTTATTATTTGTTCAGCTCTAGTTTGTGCATTTGCTTTAATATCTTCAGCTGTAGTTTGTGCCATTACTAAAGTATTTTGCAAAGTATGTTCTACACTTTTATAGTGTTCAAGATCTTTTTTATTTTCTTCTATAATAGCTTTTAAATCAGCATTTTCTTTATATAATTTTTCATAATCTATTATAACTTGATCAAGAAAAGTATCAACTTCAACGTCATCATATCCTTTAAATTTTGTTGGAAATTTCTTATTTTCAATTTCTAAAGGTGTTAGCATAATTATTCCTCCTTACTGCTATTTTATCCATGGAGCAGAGAACTTATTTTCTATCTTTTCTTTAGTAATTTCATTAATTATATCATAGTTATATGGAGCAACTACAAATATAGAATTAGAAACTTTTTCCATATTTCCATCTAATGCTTTTACAGCTCCACAAACAACATCAACAATTCTTCTTGCAACTTCTTTACTTACATATTCTAAGTTAATAACAACCGCATTTTTTTCTTTTAATTGCATAACTATTTCGTTTGCTTGATCAAAATTAGTTGGTTTTGCAATTTTCATTTTTATTTGCTGAGGTTGTGGCATTGATACAACTTTATTTTTTCTTTTAAATAAACCTAAAGGTTCTGATCCTCCCTGTTGTTCTTCCTCATTTTCATATTCTTCAACATATTCTGAATTATAAACATTATCATCATAATCCTCTTGAGATTCTTCTGGTTCTCCCCATATAAAATCAACTAATTTTTTAATTGATGATGCTCCTGCCATTTTTTATAGACCTCCTACTATTTTCTCTTCATTTGTAGCTTAACATACATATAGTATCTATCTTTTTATTCATAATGTCAAGCATTTTTTTATAAATTAGGTAAATGTTATATAAATGTATTTCTTTTGTGATTTTTTTGTAACTAATTGTATTTTTTTTGATATCTTTTGTAACTTTTTTGTAATTTTTGTATTTCAATGCAAATATAATACTTTTGTGTTTATTATATAATTACATTTTAATACGATATTATTTCATCATATAATTTTATTTTTTCCATATTAGAAATTTCATCTTCTGTATATCCTAAATTTCTTAGCTCGTCCTCATCATAATTATTAACAATAGAATAAGTATCATTTTGTCTTAAAACTTTTACTAATATTCTTTCTGTATATCCTGCCGTTCTTTTTTCCACATAAGTTTTGTCATCTTCTTCAATAATACATGAATTACTTATTTTCCATCCACTATATTTCCACCATATTATATCAAAAGATATTTTTCTATATTCTAATAAATCTACTACTTTTTCTTCTATTCTAAATACTAAAACCCTTCCATTTTCTTCTTCTTTTATATAGACTATTTCAGCATCGACTTCATCTGAATTTGATAATCTTAAAGTTACATTATCACCGACTTTTGCTGTCATTGCTTTTTCTGTATTTATGGAAGTGGCTATATAACATTCAAAATTATTAACAATTTTTCCTTTTTCATTACTCAATGGTATAACTGCCCCAACTTTTAAATCAAAACTATTTAGTAATTCTGTATTTAAATAATCAAAATTATCACATTTTAATACTTGCTCTAATCCATCAACTCTATATGAAACAATTCCAGCGTTAGGAGCTGTCATAATTTCAGATCCTTGTTCTAATTCTTGCTCTAAAGAATTTCTTTTTTCTATTAATTGTTTTAAATATGAATTTGATGGACTTAATGTTCCAGTAATTTCTGCCTTCTTAGATATATATGCTTCAATTCTATTTTTATTCTCCTGAATTTTTTGTAAATAGTTCAAATTATACATTGAATTAATCGTATCTTCCATTTGTTTTTCTAAGCTCAAAATATTATCGCTTGGAAGGATTTCTAAACCACTATTTTCAAGTATTTCGTTTATCTCTTCATCAAGTTCAGATATCTGTTTTAATATTCCTTCTTCATTATTTGAATAATATCTAAAAACAACTTCAGATTTTGCTGTTCTTTCTCCATCTGGAATAACTTGTACCATTCCATTTTTATAGTTGTTCCCTTCAAGAACCACTTCATCTCTTACTAAATATCCTTCAGTCATTTCTTCATAATATAGTGAACCATTTGCAACAACATATACATCTGTATTTTTTTGTAATAATTTTGTACCATTTGTAACTATAACTATAAAGCAAACCATAAATATAAAAGTTATTAAAATCTTTAATTTGCTGATTTTTTCTTTCACTATAACTCCTTTAAAATAATATCTATATTATTATTTATATTATTTTGGCTATCTAACCATATTATTTTGTCATTTCTTTTAAACCAAGTTATTTGTCTTTTTGCATATCTTCTGGATTCTTGTTTTATTTTTTCTATCATTTGTTCTCTTGTTAAAAAGCCATTAAAATACTCTACCACTTCTTTATAACCTAAACCTTGCATTGCGGTAGGAATCTTTTTATATTTTGAAATTAAATTTTTAACCTCATCTTCTAATCCTTTTTCTATCATTAAATCAACTCTTTGATTAATTCTATCATAAAGTTTACTTCTTTCCATTGTTATACCAAAAATTTTAAAATCATATTGTACTTCTTTTGGTCTTGAAAGAATTTCTAACTCAGTTTTAGTTTTTCCTGTCGAATTATATATTTCTAAAATTCTAATTATTCTTTTTTTATCATTTTTACTTATTTTCTGCATTGCAACTGGATCTATATTATTAGCTTCATTCCATATCTCTTCTAGTCCATTAGATGTCTCTGCTTTTTTCATTAATTCTTCTCTATAATTTTCATCAAATACCATGTCTTGATACTCTATTCCATATATAAGAGAATCAACATATAAACCTGTACCTCCAACTACAATCGGTGTTTTTCCTTTAGATAAAATTTCTTCTATTGCTAAAATGCTATCTTTTTTAAAGTCAGAAACTGTATATCTTTTCTCTGGGGACACAAAATCTATTAAATAATGTTTTATTCCTTGAGATTCTTCTTTTGTAACTTTGGCAGTTCCAATATCCATATCTTTATAAATTTGCATAGAATCTGATGAAATAATTTCACCATTGATTTTTTTTGCAAGCTCAATAGATAATGCTGTTTTTCCAGATGCTGTAGGTCCTACTATAACTACAATTTTAGGTTTCATTCATTTATCCTTTCGTTGTTTAATTATCGTCTGCTAAATTTCTTTTCTAAATCTGTTTTCGACATTTTTATAGCTGTTGGTCTACCATGTGGACAAGTAAAAGGATTCGGTAAACTCAATAATTTTTTCATCAAACTTTTTACTTCTTGTTCATCTAATTTCATTTTTGCTTTTACTGCTGCTTTACAAGCTATTGTAGCTATAAATTTATCTTCTTTTTCTTGTCTTGCTGTAACAGCTACTGTATCAATTTCATCTAATATATCCAAAAATAATTGTTTCGTATTTAGTTCTTCACACATACTAGGAACTGACATAAGTTTTATTGTATTATCACCAAATTCTTCAAATGAAAATCCTGCCTTATTAAACATTTCTATATTTTCCTTAGCTATTATCATTTCTTTATGAGTTAAGGAAATAACATCTGGTAAAAGCAAAAATTGTTCATCACGATCCATTTGGTTATAATAATTAGCTTTAACTTTCTCATACATAATTCTTTCATGTGCAGCATGCTGATCTATAATATACATTTCATTTTTTATTTCAATGATTATATATGTTGAAAAAACAATTCCTATAAATTTGTATTGTATATCATCATTTTGCTCATCAAAAACATTCATATTTTCATTTGCATAAGAAAAATCATTAGAAACATTTAACTTTTCTTTTTCTAATTTTTCTAATTCTAATTCTTTTCTTACAGCAGCTGTATCAACACCAAAAGTTTTTTTATACATCTCATCAAATTCAGGATTATCTTCATATTTTTCTTCTTTTATTGCATTTCTTACTTTCATTGTATCTATCATTTGAGTATTATCTAATCCTAATTTTGATTCTACTAACTTTTCAGCTATTGATGCAAAACTTTTATTATCAGGCTCTTTTGTAAATGTACTACTTTTTTCTAAATTGCTATTATCTGTGTCTAAATTTTCATTATTTTCTACTTCAGTATTAATTTCTGTTTCAGATATTTGAGTAGAATTATCTACGTCATCTTTTGTTATTGAATTTTCATTATTATCAGTATCTGTATTTTCTATTTTTTCTTTTTTACTTCTATATTCTGCTAGTATATTAGATATAATTTTTGAACTATCTTCATCATCTTTCTTCATATTTGCATATTCAAGCACTTGTGTAATTTGTTTATCAACAAATTTAGTTGATAACATTTCTGTAGTACTATCTTTAATTACATTATTTACATCATTAACATCAATTTCTTTTGTATCACTTGAAATTAATGAACTTCCTAATTCCACTTTTTTATTTATTACGTCATCATTTATTGTTTTTACATTTTCGTCGTCAAATTTACTTATTGAATCTGATAATTTATCTACATTTTCGCTATCTTTTAACTCATAATTATTTTCTGATAAATTAGTATTATTATCTCCTTCCTCTTTTCCAAATCCTTTATTTTTCAAAATTTGTCTATACTTAAAAATTTCTTCTAAATGATTATTACTTAGTTCCTCTGCAGTTTCTTCCGGTTCTTTTAAAATTTTTTGAAATAATCCAGAAATTCCTTTTTTCTTTTTTTCATCTTTGTTTAAATTATTATCCATATCTTCAATATCAATAGTAAACTCTTTTTCTGTACTTTTTAATGATTCATTATCTTCTTTCAAATCAATTTGGTTAACTTTTTCATCCGTTTCAGGCTTTTCTTGTTCTTTCACGTTTTCAACAAGCTCTGATTTAGCAAGATTAGATTTTATTGCATGATATACAGCTTTAAAAACAGCTGATTCATCTTCAAATCTTACTTCTAGTTTTGCTGGATGGACATTCACATCTACCAATTTTGGATCCATTATTAAATTAAGGACTATAAAGCCATATCTACCTACAGGAATCATTCCTTTATATGCTTGATCTGTAGCAGCTGTTAAATTTTTATCTTTAATATATCTTCCATTTAAGAAAAACAATTGATTAGTTCTATTTCCTCTAGCAATTACTGGCTTACCTATAACACCTGTTACTCTTATATTCTCATAAGAAAAATCTACATCAAGTAATTCTGTAGCTATATCTTTTCCATATATACTATATATTACAGTTTTTATATCTCCATTTCCATTTGTTTGAACTATTGTCTTTCCATTACTAATAAGTTTTATAGCTATATTTGTATTTACCAATGCAATTCTAGTAACTACATCTTCTATATAGCCTGCTTCTGTATAATCTTTTTTTAAAAACTTATATCTTACAGGTGTATTATAAAATAAATTTTGCACTATTATAGTCGTTCCAACATTTCCTGCAGCCTCAGTAAATTCTAATGTTTTTCCTCCTTCTACAACAATTTTATATGCTGATTTTGCATCTTTCTTTTTTGATATCATTTCAATTTTTGAAATTGCAGCTATACTCGCCAAAGCTTCACCTCTAAATCCCATTGATTTAACAGTTTGTAAATCATCAGCTGTTCTTATTTTACTTGTTGCATGACGTTCAAAAGCAATTTCCATATCATCTTCGGCAATTCCACAACCATCATCTGTAATTTTTATTAGAGTAATTCCACCATTTTTAATCTCCACAGTTATATTTTTAGCCCCAGCATCTATTGAATTTTCTATCATTTCTTTTACAACTGAAGAAGGTCTTTCTATTACTTCTCCTGCAGCTATTTTATTTATTGTTAAATCATCTAGTAAAACTATATTTCCCATTATCATCACCCTTTCCAAGCTATACGTCTGTCTATTAACTTTTTGAATTTTTAGCTTGTTTCATACTAATACACTTTTAGAAATTATATCATTAAAAAAAATTTTTGTATAGTTTTTTCGATATTAATTTTATATACTCATTTTAGAAACATCTATTCCTTCTAATCTAAGTAATTCTCTTTTTCTTTCAATCCCACCAGCATATCCTGTTAAATTGTTTTTATTTCCTATTACTCTATGACACGGTATTATAATTCCAACCGGATTATGACCAATAGCAGATCCAACAGCTTGAGCTGACATTTTTCTTATTCCTTTTTCTTTAGCAATATCTTTAGCAATATCACCATATGTAATTACTTTT
The DNA here is from genome assembly GCA_947594985.1 of uncultured Clostridia bacterium. Classification (GTDB taxonomy): domain Bacteria; phylum Bacillota; class Clostridia; order TANB77; family CAG-508; genus Scatovivens. The sequence goes on along the minus strand of CANQEK010000055.1, from coordinate 1,101 downwards.
CCATAAGGTATTTTTTTTAAATATTCCCATACTCTAATTCTAAAATCGCTTCCTTCAAGAAACACTTTGGGCATAAAATCTGGTTCTTTTCCTGAAAAATATATATCTAACCAATTTTTAGTTCTTTTAAAAATTGGTAAATTTTCATTAATTTCTTTAAAAGTATTAATAAAATTTTTTTGATCTTCAAACCATATACCTGTTATTGCTTCTCCATTGCTTGCTAATATTAAATTGCCTATTGCAGAATTATAATTACACATATATTTCATACAAAAAATCCCCTATCTTAATATATTTTATATAATTTAAATTGCACTTTCTATATATTACAATTTATATTGTAAAACATATGTTTGTTAAAGTCAAGTAATTTTATTTTTGTTAAGTAACACTTTTTTTATAAAAACATACAATATATCATACAAAAGATTTTGAGATTTTTTAAAGTATAGTTAAATCTATACAAAATATTTTATAAGGAGGATTTTTATTATGCCAGAAAACAGAGGTTGTGGTTGCGGATTATTTGGAGGAGATAATGAATGTCTTTGGATAATAATTCTTTTAATTATTCTTTTCTGCTGCTGTGGTAACAACAATGGTAGAGGATGCTGCTAATAATTAGCTTATAACATAATAGATATTTTTTTATCTATTAAAAATAGGACGAATAAATTTCTCGTACTATAAAAAACCGGAGAGTTTGATTACTCTTCGGTTTTTTATAGTACTGTTTATGTTAATATAAAACAAACAATGGAAATATACTTATTATCTAATACTTAAGTATACTTTAATCTAGTTTTAATACATTCCACCCATATCTGGAACTGCTTGATTATTTCCACAATTACAATTCTTTTCTTTTTTCTCTGTTATAATACTTTCAGTAGTAATAATCATTGAAGCAACACTCTCTGCATTTTCTAAAGCTGAACGAGCAACTTTTGTTGGATCAACAATACCAGCTTTTTTCATGTCTACATATTCTTCTTTTGCAGCATCAAATCCTATTCCTTGTTTACTATTTTTTACTTTATCTAGTATTACTGCACCTTCCAATCCTGCATTTGCAGCAATTTGTTTTACTGGTTCTTC
>CANQEK010000054.1 GCA_947594985.1 uncultured Clostridia bacterium | reverse complement strand
ATAATTTCTTTATGTGTCGAATCATATTGATTTTATATTATGAAGGGAGTTTTGTCTATTACAAAGCTAAAGCCTTCCTTACTACCGGCATAGCCGGAAGTATATATACAAAATAAAAAAATAAGTAATTTATTCAAATTACTTTTAATTTACTAAATAATATTTTAAAAATAAAAATTATTTTAAAAAATGAAATAATTCATAATTTTAAAATAATTCTTATTGTATCTAGTTACATTTACATTTATAGCTTCCACACATTGATTCATCAGCTGCTTTTCCATTTGAGCATCCAGGACATGCTTGAACTTCTATTTGATTTAATTCGCACATTCTAGCATCACAATTATTATATTCGCAACTATCTACTGTACATCTTATCTTTTGATTATAATTATCCATATCTATTACCCAATCCTTTCTAATGTACAAAATAATTACAACCTCATTTTGAGGCTAAGATTTTATATTATACAATAATTCATATAATAAAATAGAACTATTAAAAATATAGTTCTATTTTATTATATGCAATTTTTATTTTTTAAAACTCCAATTTTTAGTAATTTAAATAAAATTTATCACCTACAAAATAATATTTTAAATCTTTCAAGTTTTTTTCAAATTCATAATAATTTGTTTCTTTTTCTTTGTTTTTTTCAGGAAGTTCATAATATAAATCATATACTTGTTCAATCCCTTCAAAAACTACTTCGCCATTTTCATTCATTAAATTCCAATTCATTTTTGCAAAATTATAATCATTAAATTCTATATTTTCTGTAGTATCTAATGTTAAATAAAGTTTTTGTGAAATCAATCTTGGATTTATAACAGAATACTCTTTTTGTAAAACATTTTTATATTCGTCATTAATAACTTTAAATGAATTTTCAAGAGTTTTTACTATATATTTTCCATTTTCTTGAACAAATATATCAGCATATTCATCAGACAACCTATTTGCTTCTGAATCGACAAAATATACTGTACTATTATTATAATTTCTTATTAATATTCTATCTCCGAAAAAATCTAATATTTGTGCTTTTCCAGTCATAGTTTTTTTACTACCATAGCTACTAAACCATCCTTGACTCTTTCTAGAAATTTCATAAAAAGGAATAGTTCCATTAGAAAAAAGATATAAATAACTTGAATCATAATCTAAATATGTTGTATCCAGTTTTATTTTTATGTCTAAATTATTTTTTTCTGCAAGCTCATAGGTATCTCCTAATCCTAAATTACTTTGAGTAACTATTAAATCATATTTATTATTATAATCATATCTAAACGAATAATCAGGAGAAACTTCTTTATATACTGGAACTTTATTAATATTATCTGTTATTTCTTTAATTTCATATTGCATTTTTCCAGTTTGATGTAATGTATTTGTATAAATATCTTCTAATTCTTCTAATTTAGCTTTGTAATTTTCATCAGACGATTCGGTTCTATATGATAATACTTGTCTTCCGTTTTTTAATATAATATATGAGCTACCATTTTGACAAACCAAAGCTATATAAAACTTTTTACCATAAGCTGTAATTTCAACAAAAGGACTAGCATAATCATATAAAAATTCACTAACAACTTCGCCTTTTTGATTTATATATCCAAATTTACCATCTTTTTTTACATTAATATACACATCTTGTATATCTAGTTCTGTAACATACTTAAAGTATTCTTCAACATATGCAGTCTCATTTTTATTTTCATTATCTTTTATACGTCTCCCTATAGCATCATAATTAAGTGTTAAAAATCCAACAATAACAATCGCTGACATTAAAACAATTGAAACAGAAATTGCTGTTGTACTATTAATTTCAACTAAATTCTCTTTTAAAGTTCTTCTCAAAACAATTAAACCTGTTATAAAACTAAAAGCTGAAATTGTAGGTTGTTTAATAAATAAAAAACTTATTGAAAAAAAGCCAATTATATACCCTGTATTAAATGTAGTATCTGTTCTATGATGATAACTTTGAACAATATCAATTATAGCCACAGAAAACATAATTATATATATACTTATTAATAAATATTTAACTACATTACTTTCTTGTACCGTTAATAATGTTTTATCTTGTGGAACCGTTACCGTATAAATAATTATCAAAATTCCAAACAAAATATTCATTAAACTAATACATAAATTTACTATTTTTCCTCTCATACTTTTACCTCATGAGTTATTTCTTTTGTACTTGTTTATAAACTATTTCATATATTTCATTATGAATATCTTCCCTAGTTCTTATTTCATTATTTCTAACACATTTAATTTCTTTCCAATCATATTTATCAACTAAACTACAATATGAATTATAAGAATCTTCTAAATGTTTAGAATCTCTTTCATGTATATCTTTTTTAGTTGTATGATCAATCTTGTTTTCTCTATTTTTAATTAATTCTTTTACTTTTTCAAGTGGCATATTTAGGAAAAATACTTGAGTTGGTTTAGGTAAACCATAAATATTAAACTCTAAATCAAATAACCAATTTAAAAATTTTTCTCTTTCTTCCTTATTTTTTATTTTCCCAGCTTGATGAGTCATATTCGCAGTAGTATATCTATCTGCTAATATTGTTCCACCATTTTCATAATATTCTTTTAAATCTTTAGTATATGTTGCATATCTATCTGCAGCATAAAATGTTGATGCTATATATGGACTTATATCTTGAGCATTATTACCAAATTCACCTGCTAAATACATTTTTACAAGAGAAGATGATGGGCTATCATAATTTGGAAAACTTACAGTCTTAAAATCTATATTATCTCTTTCTAAATGTTCTTTTAATAAATTAAATTGAGTTTGTTTTCCACTACCATCAGTTCCATCTATTACAAATAATTTTCCCATATTCTATTCCCCTACTTTTCTATAATTAAAATTTTTTAACTTATTACTAATATTAATAATTTCTAAATTATTTTTTATCAATTCTTTTAAATAGTGGTTCTATATTATCTAATTTTATTCCAGAATTTACTTCAATAAAATTCCAAGAAGGAACCCCTAAGTTTAAATATTTTCTTATTTTCTCACAACATGTAGGCATTACTGGTTCAAACAAATTTGATAAATTTGCTATTACTGTTGTGCAAGTAAATATAATATTATTAAACTCATCTATATTTTCTTTTTTAGCAATCCAAGGCTGTTTTTCATCATAATATTTATTTGCTAATTCAACTAATAAAATTATATTTTTAATAGCTTCTCTAAAATCTAATTTTTCAATTAAATATCCAACTTCGTCATACGTTTTTTCTATTTGTGATTTTATTTCATTATCTAAAATTCCAAAAGGGACCTCTTCTAAACCTTTAAATTTTAAGGTTCTATTTACTAAATTTCCAAATTTATTTAAAATTTCTCCATTATGAGTATTTTCAAAATCTTCAATTGTAAAATTAGTATCCTTTTTTTCAGGTCCATTTGCTAATAAGTGAAATCTTAATGAATCAGAATCATAAAGTTTTAAAGCTTCTAATCCTGTCATTCCTATCCCTTTACTTTTTGAAAATTTTTGATCATTAAAATTTAAATATTCTGCCGAAACTATTGTATCAACCAAATGATAATTATCTTCTTGTCCTAATAACAACGCATTCAATATTATACTATGAAACACTATATTGTCTTTTCCGTGACACATATATATCTTATTATTATGACCCTCTTTCCAAAAATCTTCCCAATTACAATCTGTTCTATTCTCACAAATTTTCATAGTACTTGTCAAATATCCTAAAACCGCATCGATCCACACATACATTTTTTTATCTTCATAACCGTCAACTGGAATATCTATCCCCCAAGTTAAATCTCTAGTTACAGCTCTATCTAATAAACCTTGTTTTAGATATTTTAAAGTTTCATTTTGAGCATTTATTCTCCATTGGCTTCTAACTTTTTCTATATGTTCTTCAATTTGTTTTTGGAATTTAGAAAGAGCAAGATATAATACTTTATTTTTCTTTTCTACAATTTTAGTACCACAATCAATGCAATTTCCTGTTAATAATTCACTTGCTGTTGGTATATGCAAACAATTGTCACATTGATCTCCTTTTGTTTCTAATCCACATTCTGGACATTTTAAAACAATTTCTCTATCTGATAAAAATTTACCACAATGTTCACAATACGCTTGTGGCTCTATTTTCTCATATATATATCCATTATCATATAATTTTCTAAATAAAATTTTAACTTTTTCTTTATGAAAATTATCCATAGTTTTTGAATATAAATCATATGAAAATTGAAATTTTTCAAATGTTTCCTTAAACTCTTCATGATATTTATTAGCAATTGTCTCGGGTGATATTTTTTCCTTTTTTGCTCTTTCAGTAATTGGCGTCCCATGACAATCTGAGCCAGATACATATATTACATTATCTCCTTTTAATCTATAATATCTTGCTAAAATATCTCCTGAAATTAATCCAGCAAGATGTCCTAAATGTAACGAACTATTTGCATAAGGCCAAGCCCCTCCTATAAGTATATTCTGTTTCATTAAAGTTTCCTTTCGTTTATCTTAATTTAAAAATCGATTTCTAGGGTCAAAATGATCTGGATTTTCTCTAGGATCACGTCCATCATAATCATCATTATCATTATAATCATCATGTTTTTGAGACTCGTTTTGACTCTCATTTTCTTCTCTTTCTTCTGCGTGTTCCTTTCCTATTTTCTCCATTTCTTCATCAATAGACCTATCAGCTTTAATTTCTCTTTCAACTTCTGGTACTTTTATACCATATTTATCAAAAGTTTCTAATCTTTTTTGATTTATTGATTTAAATGCTTTAGCTCTATCTTCTAAAGTAATTTGTGACTTAGGAATACTACGAATTTTAGCATATTCATCATCTAATTCTTTTAATTCTTTTTGAAGTCTTTCTTTGTCTGAACAATTTAAATCTCTAGGTTCTTTTGAAATTATACTTACTGTTGTATTACCATGTACATCTGTATAATATATTTTATCATGCTCATCTTCTATATTTTTATCAATAGGCTTTCCTCTATGTTCATCTAAGTAATCATTCATATAGTCATCATATGTTCTCTTATCGACTGTTGCAATTTCTGGTTGTACCATTACAACTCTATTATTCAATTGACCAGAATCTCTAAATCTTAAGCAATAAACATTACTTCCATTATTTGAAATACCTGTATTTTCTAAATCTTCAGTAATTTTTTTTGGATTAACTATCATTACTTCTCTTAAATCTTCAATTTTTAAATCATTTTCAGAGCAAATTTTAGCAATCTCATCTCTTACTTTTTCAGGTATTTGTTTATTTTCATCACCTTTTTCTGTATCTTTTCCTTCTTCTTGCTTATTATCTTCTTTAAATTTATGTTTATTATCAATAACCTCTATATCGGCTTGATTTCCATATTTACCTTTTACTTTATCTACCACATCTTGAGAACTTTTAGGTACTAAAGTATTATCTTCTATTTGTTTTGCTATTTCTTCAATTGTACCTGGACATAATGCATTTTCCATTGATTTAAAATCAATTTTTCCTTGAACATTCATTGTTTTAGACATTATCTCTTTTTTCATTCTTGGAGTTAATTGAAAAGAATTTGCTTTTCCATTTTCATCTTTAAAAACGCAAGCCATGTCTTGGCCTTTTGAATTAACAACTAAATCAATATTTTGTCCTTCTGGTAATGTAACTGGAATTACATATGTTCTCATTAGATTATCATTATCGTTAGTTCTACTAAAATCATAATTTTGTAATTTTGTAGGATCCTGTTCTCTTAAATAACTAGCAAGTGTTTTTATATTTGCAGTATCTATACCACAATCCATAACCTTTACTCTATTACCTTTTGAATTTATCACTGAAGCATTTAAAGCTGATGTTGATGCAACCCATGACTGCATCAATGAATCCATATCACTCATTTTTTCCTCCACATTATTATATTTTTTATAATACATACACTTTTTATTATTATATAGATATATTTCAACAATTTCAAGTTTTTTATTACTTTTATATGTAAAAAGTTAAAATATACTAAATAATATAAAATGATGTTAATTTTGTATTTATATTAACATCATTTTTTAAAATTTGATTATTATTTATATTTTTTAAATCAAATTTCTATTAAAATAAGTCTTTGTAATTTTTTGTTTTTGGATATAAATTATCCTCTAAAAGCTCTTCTTCTAATTTCATCTTTTTCCTTTTATTTTGTTTTTGAGTTTCTCTTTTTCTTTTTTCTTCTTCTTTGACTTTTCTTTTTTCTTCTTTCTGCTTTTTTAATTCACTTCTTCTATATTCTTTTTCAAACTTTTTTTCATTATATTTTTCAAGTCTACTCTCTCTTCTCCTCATTCTTTTTTGAGTATGTTTTGCTTCATTTTTTTCAAATGTTAAATTATTGGCTGTTGCATTTTCAATATCTTTATAAAAAGCCTTATTTTTATTGCTTTCTTGTATTTCATAATCATTTTTTAATTTACTACTAACTTCATATAATTTTGCAAATTTATACATAGAAATCTTATCAAAAATTTTCATTTTTTTTGTTGACCAGATATTATCTAAATTATATTCTATTTCAAGTTCCATTTTTGCTAACTCTTTTTTTCTTAATCTATGACATCTAGCAACATATTCTTCATCTTTTTCATTTGGCAATTTATCAAATTCTTGTGACATACACATAATATATGATTCTGATTTATTAGATTCCATTCTCATTTCACTTTTTACACGTTCATCAAAAGTATTAAGTGTACTATAAATTACAGGATCTATTCTTTCAATTTGTTTTTTAGTTAAATTATACATATTATTTAAATAATCATTTATTTTTTTGATGCTTTTACTTGAATAATCTATTTTATCAACTTTATTTTTTATTTCTTGTTCAACAAAACAATGTTTGCTAAATACCCTACAAAAAGCATTTTCTGCATCTATAATAACTAATACAGTATTATCAACAATTTCATTACTCATTTCATAAAGATTATTTTTATCTTGAATATTATTTAGTGAACTACCATTTACATTATATTCATCATATAATTGTTGTTCTTTTGTTAATTCATTCTTTCCAATTATAATATTTTCTGCTTCATTGCTAACTAATTTTACATTTTTAAATTTGTTATCTATTGGTGGAACATTTTCCAAATTATTATCTAAGTTTGTATTAACTCCTAAATTATTAATTTCTTTGTTATCTTTTTCGTTTTCCATTAAAACTTTTTCATTTGTTGTTTCTTCAGATACATAATTTTCTGCAACATGTTCTTTATCGTTTTTATTTTTTGGCAAAATAAGTTTTTCTTTTATTAAGATATACTTTTTCTTAATTAAATCGAATATATTTTTAATAATATTTTTATTATCTTTCTTATTATCTAAGTCTTCCTCATAATATTCAATTTCTATTTCATCTTCTGTTACATTAATTTTAACATTTTCTAAAACAGTATTTTCATCTAACTTTACTCTCTTTAATACTTTTTCAATATCTGTTTTTTCTATATTTTCTGAATTGCTTTTTATTTTATTTTTTTCTATCTCTATTTTAGCCGTATCATAATTATTTTTATTACTATTCAAACAATTTTTATCATCATTCTCTGTTTTAATATCTGATTTTTTATTATTAATATCTTCTGGGATATTTGATTTGTCATTATTAATATCTTTTTGGATATTTAATTTTTCATTATTAATATCTTTTTGGATATTTAATTTTTTATTATCAATATCTTTTTTAATATTTGATTTTTCATTATTAATATCTTTTTTAATATTTGTTTTTTTATTATTAATATCTTTTTTAATATTTGTTTTTTTATTATTAATATCTTTTGGGATATTTGATTTTTCAACATTTATATCTTGTTTGATATTATCAAATTGTGCCTCATTAAGTAACTTTATACTATTTTTTTTATTTTTCTCTTTTAAATTATTAATTAATTTATTTATTTTAATTTTAATTTTTTGTTTTAATTTTGTTAATAAATTATTATTTTTTTTATTAATATTATCAATTGTATTTTCTTTGCCATCATCATGTTTTTTATTATTGTTAACCTTATCTTTTATTTTATTTAAAACAACTCCTGTAATTTTACCACCTAAATTATTAATTTCAGTTATAGAAGTTTTAAAATTTTCTTTTGAAGTTTTTCCGTATGTTACTACATAAATAATAGAATTCACAAGTTTTACTAATTCTAGACAATTTATTTTTTCCATTACTGATGTCCCATCTATTATTATTACGTCATAAAATTCTTTCAAATCTTTAATTAGTTTTTTTAATTTTTCTGATTGCAATAATTCAGTTGGATTTGGTGGAACAGTTCCTGAAGTAATTAAATTTAAATTTTTAATTTCTGTTTCATTTATGTATTTGTTTAAAAAATCTTTTATTTCTATTCCATTAGAATCGATACTTGACAAATAATTAGATAACCCTAAATTACTTGGAATTGTAAATAACTTTTCTTGTTTTCCAGAACTCAAATCTGCATCAATAATAATAACTTTTTTACCTATTTTTGCAAAACTTATTGCCATATTTGCAGCAACATAACTTTTTCCTTCAAATTTATTTGTGCTAGTAACTAGAATAGTTCTTTTATCTTTTTTATTAACATTTAAAAATTGCATATTAACAACAAGATTTACAAAAGCTTTATAAATCTCAGATTTTTCACTATTATGTATTATTAGTTCAGAAAATTTAGGCGTTCTTATTTCTAATGGTATTTGACCTAAAGTTTTTAAAGATGTATCATTTTCTATATCTTCAATAGATTTTATTTTGTTTTCAAAAATAATCATTGTTCCCTCACTAAAAAAAGACACAAATATTTAATATTTGCATCTTTTGTAAACTTTTTTTCATTATAACAAGGTTATTAAAAAATATCAACACTTTTACTTAATTTATTAGTATTTTTTTAATACTTCAAAAAGCACACTTATATAGTGTGCTTTTATATTTTGTTAGTTTCAATTATACATTATAATCTGATACTTTTTTATAAGCATATAATGCTGAAGCAACAAGAGCTATTACTACAAATACTATTGTTGAATTTGTTCCAGCATAAGGTAATGATTCTGAACGATTAGTATTTCTAGAACTTGATGCATTATTTGCGGTATTATTCGTTGTATTATTTTCTACTGAATTTACTGTAGAAGAAATTCTATTAGCTGCGTTTGTATTAGAATTTGTATTATTTACAGCACCTACTGTATTATCTTCTCCAGAAGCTTCATTTGTAGTTTCATTTGCTGGTTTAATTGATGCAGCTAATGAATTAATACTTCCAAAAACTAAAGCTATTAATGTGATAACTACTAAACTAACTAATAATTTCTCTTTTTTTAATTTTAACATTTTTCCCAACTCCTTATTACTTAACATCTGTTCATATTATAACAAACATAGAATTTTAATGCAAGTTTTTTTTAAAATATTTTTTGTTTTTATCTTCTTGTAATATTTGTAATGCTTTTGTAATATTTTTATTTTATTGTTGTTTTTTGTAATATTTTTATATTTTAAACATTAAATTTAAATAAAACAATATCTCCATCTTTCATTATATATTCTTTTCCTTCAGATCTTACTAGTCCTTTTTCTTTTGCTTGTATCATAGAACCACCTGACTTCATTAAGTCATCATATGATATTACTTCTGCCTTAATAAAACCTCTTTCTATATCAGAGTGAATTTTCCCAGCAGCATTAGGTGCTTTTGTTCCGTTTTTAATTGTCCAAGCTCTAAC
>CANQEK010000053.1 GCA_947594985.1 uncultured Clostridia bacterium | reverse complement strand
GGTCTCCTTTAAATTTCAATATTAAAAAATTTAATGTAATTAATATAATTTTTTAATGTAAATTTAATGTAACTACAGAAAATCATATAAAATTATAAAAAAATTTTAAAAATTAAAAGCCTTTTATTTCAAGGCTTTTAGCATTAAATAAAATTTGTAAAAATCAAAGAAAATTACAAAAATTGTATTTTTTGGAGGCGCCTATCGGAATCGAACCGATGATCAGAGTTTTGCAGACTCGTGCCTTACCGCTTGGCTAAGGCGCCATTAATTAATATTTAATTTTTTATAAAAAAATGGAGCGGGAAACGGGGCTCAAACCCGCGACCTTCGCCTTGGCAAGGCGACGCTCTATCAACTGAGCTATTCCCGCATAAATTAAAGCATATCTATAATAACAGATATTTTTTTAAAAGTCAAGACGGAAATGGATATAATTAATTATACTATTAAAATATTTTAATATTTATTTTAATATTGATAAATTGCCATTTGTAATAATAAAATATGAAAATTTATTATAGAATTATAGAAAAATTTATTAATAAAATATAATTTAAATTTAAATAATAATATTATATTATTCGGAAAAATAAAAAAAGATACCAAAATTTATTTCAAAACATAAACAAATATTAAAATATTTGTTTTAATAAATAAAAAATACAAAATTTATTTTAGAAAATGATTATAAAAGTGTAGTATAAATTATTTTAAAATATAGAATATTTTTAATTATATAAATAGCAGTATTTTATAATTTGTAATATATAAGTAATTGTGATAATATAATTAAAAATTTAATCATATGATGATGTTCATAAAAAGTTTTTGAATAAATAAAAAATAAAAATAAAATAATATAAAAAAGGAGATTTTAATGAATAAAACTAGTTATGAATTAAAGCAAGGTATAAAAGTTCATTTTATAAAAACTGATTTATATAAAACTGATTTATCTTGTATAATAATAACAACACCTTTAAAAAGAGATACTGTAACTAAAAATGCTCTTATTCCATTTATGCTTAGACGTGGAAATATCAATCATCCAAGTTTATATGAAATAAATAAAGAAATGGAAGATATGTATGGTGCATCTTTTAACTGTGGTATTGACAAGATGGGTGACAATGTTATTTTAAAATTTTATATAGAATCTATAAGTAATGAATATGCATTAAATAATGAGAATATTTTAAAAAAGAATATTGAAAATGTTCTTGATATTGTATTTAATCCAATGCAGAAAAACGGAATTTTAAATGAAGATTTTTTAGAAGTAGAAAAGAATAATTTAAGAAAAGTTATTGAAAGCAAGATTGATGATAAAGATGCATATAGCTATGATGCATGTATTTCAGCAATGTATGGAAATGATAAATTTGGATTATATAAGTACGGATATGTAGAAGATATTTCTTCAATAAACATTAGAGATATTTCAGAATATTATAATTATTTAATTCAAAATTCTAAAATTGATATTTTTATATCTGGTAATATTAACGAAAATGATGTTAAGCAACTTTTATTAGAAAATGAAAATATAAAAAAATTAAAGCCTAGAACAGAGAATTATATTTTAAATAATGAATTCACAGAAAGTAAACAAAATGTGGAAAACATTAATGAAATTTCTGAGAAGATGGATGTTACACAGGGAAAATTGGTAATAGGTTTAGATGTTATTTCCAATATGGAAAATCTTCAAGCAGTAGCTTTAGTATATAATACAATATTAGGAGATGGCGCTAATTCTATGTTGTTCCAGAATGTTAGAGAGAAAGAAGGTTTGGCATATTCTACCAAAAGTTCTTTTGTAAAACAGAAAATGAATATATTTATAAGATGTGGAATTCAAATAGAAAATTATCAGAAAGCAGTTGATATTATAAAAGTTCAATTAGAAAATATAAAAAATGGAAAGTTTACTAAAGATGATTTACAAAATGCTAAAACATATTTAATTTCAGGAATAAGAAATGTAGAAACTGAACAGGATACAGAAGTTGTTTATTATATTGGTCAAGAAATAGCTAAAACTAATATGTCTATACAAGAATATATAGATAGAATACAAAAAGTTTCTATGCAAGATATAATTAACTTATCAAATTCAGTCAGTATAAATACGATTTATTTTTTAAGAAATTAGTAAAATTATTATTTTAAATTAAATAAATGGACTAAAGTTCATTTTATAAGGAGACTAAAGTGCAAATAATAGAAAATAGTAAAATAAAAGAAAAATTATATATTGAAAAATTGTCTAATGGTTTGACTGTAATGGTGCTTCCTAAAAAAACTAGAAAAAAATATATTGTATGGAGTGCCAATGTTGGTTCAATAGATAATAAATTTTATGCTCCTGGTGAAGAGGAATTAACTGTACTTCCAGATGGAATAGCTCACTATTTAGAACATAAATTATTTGAACAAAAAAATGGAACTAATAGTTTAGATATTTTAACTTCAATTGGAGTAGAAGCAAATGCATATACAACAAATGATCATACTGCATATTTATATGAATGTACAGATAATTTTGACGAAGCATTAGATGAATTTATGGATTATGTACAAAACCCATATTTTACAGATGAAAATATAGAGAAAGAACGTGGAATTATTGAACAAGAAATAATGATGTATGGAGATTATCCAGAATGGTCTATATATATGAATGCAATGAAATGTATGTATAAAGATAATGAAATTAACATTGATGTTGCTGGAACAAAAGAAACAATTTCTAAAATAGATAAAGATAAATTATATAAATTATATAATTCTTTTTATAGACCAGAAAATATGATAATTGTTTTATCTGGGGATTTTATTCCTGAAGAAATTATTGAAAAAATTAAACAAAGAATTAAATTAAAATCTATTAAAGGTGAAACTAAGCGAATTTATAATAAAGAACAAGATAATGTAAATCAAAAATTCATTGAAAAAGAAATGAATATAAGCATGCCAAGTGTTCTTATTGCATATAAAGATACTGATTTAACGTCTAATAAAGTGAAAAAATATATTGCTATTGATATTTTAGGAACATTAATTATTGGAAAAAGTTCTAGATTATTTAAAGAATTATATGAAAGTGGTAAAATTTTTTCAACTCCTACAGTAAGTTATGAATTTTCAAAGACTTTTGCTCATATTTTAATAGAGGTCCAAACAAATTTTGTGCATGATGTTATTAATGGAATTGATGAGCAGATTCAGTTCTTAAAAGATAACGGTCTAGATAATGAAAGTTTTGAACGAGCTAAGAAGAAAGTTTATGGCGATATGGTAAAAGACTATAATGATGTGTCTAATATTGCAACTGGAATAGTTACTGACTATTTTAGAGAAATAAATTCTTTTGATTATTTTGAGGAGTTTAATAGTTTAAATAAAGAATATGTAGAAAAAGTTTTACAAGATTTATTTATAGAAGATAAAAAAGTTATATCTGTTATAAAGCCTATTAATGAAAAAAAGGAATAGTATATATGAGTATTGTAAAATTTCCAGGATTTAATTTAGAATTTGAGTTTTCAAAAATAGCATTTTCCATTTTTGGAATTGATATATATAAATATGCAATTTGTATTGTTTTAGGAATTGTTGTTGCAATGTTTCTTTGCTTTATAGATAAAGAAAAATATGATAATGATTATAATTTTGTATTGGAATGTGTGATTGTTGCTATATTTTTTGGAATTATAGGTGCTAGATTATATTTTGTTATTTTTAATTTAGAATATTATTCGCAAAATATAATACAAATTTTTAATTTCAGAAATGGAGGATTAGCTATTTATGGAGGACTTTTATTTGGAGCTATATCTATAATAGTATTTTGTAAAATTTCAAAAAAAGATATATTGAATTTTTTAGATTATATAATTCCTTTTGTTGCAATAGCTCAATGTATAGGAAGATTCGGAAATTTCTTTAATGTTGAAGCATATGGATATGAAACGACTTCAATATTTAGAATGGGTATACATACCTTAGACGGATATAAAGAGGTTCATCCGACTTTTTTATATGAATCTATTTGTACTTTTATAATCTTTTTAATCTTAAATAAAATTCAAAAAAAGAGAAAGTTTAAAGGTCAAATTCTTTTATTATATTTTATTTGTTATTCTACAATAAGATTTTTTATAGAAGGTTTACGAACTGATAGTTTAATGTTTTATAATTTAAGAATATCTAAAGTAATATCTTTAATAGTATTTGGAGTTTCTTTTATGACTTATTATATAAAAATATGTAAAATAAAAAATGAAAAATAAGGTTTTAATATGAAAATGTCGAAAATTGTCTAACGAAAATCAAATCAAATACTGATATTTTATTGACTTTTGTGTAGTAAAATGTTATTTTAAAAATATACAAAAGAAAAATATGAAGGAAAAAGGAGAGTGATATTATGTTAGATGAAAAAATTTGTAGATTAAGAGATAAATTAAATAAATGTATTTCTAATGGAGAAGATTACTCTGTTATTTATAAAGTAAGTGTTGAGTTAGATGAACTTATCGCTAAATATTATGCTAATATGTATGAGGTGCATAATAAATAAATTTTAAAAATAAATTATAATTAAGATTATATAAATAAAAGTAGAGATTTATTTTGAATTAAAACAAAAATGCTATATAAAAGTTTAGTTTTTCGTTTAATTCATTTTAACTTTCTACTTTTTTATATTATAAAAATTATCACTACAATTTTTATAACTCAAAAGTTTAGTAGTGAATTTATAAAAATTAATTTTATATAAGTTTTTGTATATTTTAGATTTTTAATATTATATATTGTTACTTTTTGATATATTATATATAAATTTTAAGAGACAAATTTAAAAAATATGTATACATTTTATATATTTTAATATATAATTCTTATATAAAATTAGGAATATAGTATCTAAAATTATCTTAAAATTGATTATATAAATATAAAATTTATATAAATACGGAGGAAAAAATGGAGAAACTAAAGGATATAATAGTTTCAATAGATTTAGATAATCTGTTAAAAATTTTTGATATACAAATAGCAATTGCAGTATTAATATTTTTTATAATATTTAGAAGTGTATTTTCTAAAATTTTAATAAAAATTTATTACGGATTAATTAAAAGCAAAAAAAATGCTAAAGAAAATGTAATGTATAAACCATTAAATATATTTTTTATTTTATTAGGAATCTTTTGTGCTATAAATGTGTTGCCTACAAATAAAAAACTTTTATCTATAGTGAATGATATTTTTAAAATTATTGTTATATATTATATTACAAAAGTAATATCTACCTTAATAAATGAAGATTCATTTTTTGTAAAAAAATTTTTAAAGGATTCAAACAATAAGGCAGTTAATAAAGTTATTTGTACAATTATTAGAGGATTATTATGGATAATTTTTGCTTTTATTGCATTAAATGAAATGGGATACGCAGAAAGTTTAAAAGGATTGGGTGGATTAGCAACAGGCCTTGGAATTGGATCTGCAGCACTTGCACTTGCTGCACAAGATTTAGTAAAAAGTATGCTTAGTGGAGCAACAATATTAACAGATAAACCATTTGTTATAGGAGATTGGATAGAAGTTGGAGAATTTCAAGGAACGGTTATAGATATAACTTTTAGAAGTACACGTATAAAAGCTTATAATAATGCAGTTGTTACAATTCCTAATTCTACAATAACATCTACATATGTTGTGAATTGGAATAGATTAACAAGTAGAAGATTTGATTGTGTTTTAAATATTAGCTTAGAAACTTCTTCAGAAAAAATTAAAAAAATAGTTAAAGAAATGAAGTTACTTTTACAAAATGATCCTAAAGTAATTAAAGAAACTGTTGAAGTAACTTTAGATAACATATCTTCTTGTAGTAATGATATAAAAATATTTTTATATGTTAGAGAATCTGAGTATAATAAATTTTTAAAGGCTAAACAAGATATTTTATGTAGTTTGTTATATTTAGTTGAAAAAGAAAATATTGATTTAGCATATCCAACGCAAACAGTATATGTAAAAAATCAGATTAAATAGTTTTCATTAATTTAATAAAAAGAGAAAGGAATGGAATAAATATAGATGACATTAGGAGTAGCATTAGCAGGGGGAGGATTAAAAGGATTAGCTCATATAGGAGCTTTAAAAGCTTTAGAAGAATTAAATATGAAACCTGATTATTTATCAGGAACCAGTTCTGGAAGTATATTTGCAACTTTTTATGCTATGGGTTTTAAGCCAGATGAAATTAAGGAAAAAACTCTAGCATATTATAAAATCCTTACAAAAATTAATAAAAAACCAATATTTAAAGCAGGATTTACTTATTTAACTTCAGGAATTGTAAAAATAGAAGGTATTATGCCTGGCGAAAATATAGAAAAGCTAGTAAATGATGTGTCAAAGGGAAAGAATATAGTTAATATGAATCAAATTAAAATACCGTATGCAATAGCTACAGTAGATACAATATCTACAAAAGAATGTATTTTCTTATCAAAAAAGTATGATTTACAAGATGAAAATATAGATTATATATATGATGCACCAATTGCTAAAGCTACTAGAGCAAGTATGTCCTTTCCAGGAGTATATACTCCATGCCAATATGGAAAATATAATTTTATAGATGGTGGAACAAAAGATAATTTACCTATAAAAATTTTAAAAGATATGGGTGCTGAAAAAACGCTTGCATTAAGTTTTAAAATAGATGCATATGAACCAAAAGAAGATTTATTAGCTATTTTACTCAGAACTGTTGATATATTTTCATTAAAGGATGTTAGAAAAGCTCAAAAAGAAGCTGATATATCAATTGAAATAGATGCAAGAGGAGCTAGTTTATTGGAAATAGATGATGCAGAAAGATTAGTTCAAATTGGATATGATAGTATAATGAAACATAAAGAAGAATTACAAAAATTAATAATTTAAAAAAATATACATATATTATAAAGATTAGGAGTGATAAATTTGCATAGTAATAATACTATGATGCAATATTTTGAATGGTATTTACCTAGTGATTCTATGCTTTGGAATAAAGTTGCAGAAAATGCTAAACATTTAGAAAATATAGGAATAACTCATGTTTGGTTACCGCCAGCATTTAAGGGCGCTGGAGGTAAAAATGATGTTGGCTATGGAGTATATGATTTATATGATTTAGGAGAATTTGATCAGAAAGGGTCAATTGCTACGAAATATGGAACTAAAGATGAATACATAAACTCTATAAAAAAATTGCAAGAAAATAATATAAAAGTTATTGCTGATATAGTGCTTAATCATAAAATGGGAGCAGATGAAACAGAAGATGTTTTAGCAGTGCAGGATGATGCAACAAATCGAAATGTTAGTTTAACTGAAGCGAAACCAATTAAAGTTTGGACAAAATATATATTTCCTGGAAGGGGAGATAAATATTCTAATTTTAAATGGAATTGGACTCATTTCCATGGTGTTGATTGGGATGAAAATACTGGTACAGCTGCTATATATAAGTTTTATGGAAAACATTGGGATGAAAATGTTGATAAAGAAAATGGTAATTTTGATTATTTAATGGGTGCTGATATAGATTTAAATAATTTTGATGTTATCAAAGAATTAAAAGAATGGGGAAAATGGTATTATAACCTTACAAATGTAGATGGTTTTAGATTAGATGCTGTTAAACATATAAGAAGTGAGTTTTTTCCAGAGTGGTTAGATGAATTAAAGAGAAATACAGAAAAAAAATTGTTTTCTGTTGGAGAATATTGGAGTACGAATATTGAAGTTATAAGAAATTATTTTGAAAAAACTAATGAATGTATGTCGTTATTTGATGTACCATTACATTATAATTTTTATAGAGCTTCTATAGGTAATGGTGATTTTAATATGAATCAGATATTTGATGGAACAATAGTTGGACTAAATCCAGATAAGGCAGTTACATTTGTAGATAATCATGATACTGAAATAGGACAAGCGTTAGAATCTTGGGTTTTAGATTGGTTTAAGCCTCTAGCATATTCATTAATATTATTGAGAAAAGATGGTATGCCATGTGTTTTTTATGGCGATTATTATGGAATTCCTGAAAAAAATGTTACTTCAAAACAAAAAATATTAGATATATTATTAAAAGTAAGAAAGTATTATGCTTATGGTGAGCAGTACGACTATTTTAATGATAAAAATATTATTGGTTTTACTAGATTAGGAGATTCTGAACATATAAATTCTGGTCTTGCTGTCGTTATGTCTGATGCTTGTGGTGGAAACATACAAATGAATGTTGGAAAAAAATTAGCTAATACTGTATTTTATGATTGTACGGGAAATATGTCAGAAACTGTTTATGTAGATAATGAAGGTAATGGAATTTTTTATTGTAAAGATGGAAGCGTATCAGTTTGGATAAAAAAAGAAAAAGCTGTAAATTAATAATAGAAGAAAAGCGGACAATATTTAATTTGAAAAAAAATTTACTTAGTTGTCCGCATCTTTGTTTGAGTAACAAATTTTTGAATGGAGAGATTATGAAAGTTTTAATTACAGGAGCTTCCTCAGGTATAGGAAGAGATTTAGCAAGAGAATTTGCAAAACAAAATTATGATGTTATACTAGTAGCTAGAGATGTTGAAAAATTAGAAAAATTAAGAAATGAACTTATAGAAGAATATCATGTTAATAGTGAATTTTTAAGTGTTGATTTATCAGAAAAAGATAATTGTATACAATTACATGAAAAAGTTAAAGATATTGATATTATTGTAAATAATGCTGGACTAGGGGATTTTGGAAATTTTTCAAAAACGGATCTTGAAAAAGATTTAACAATAATAAATACAAATATAACTGCTATGCATATACTTACAAAATTGTATTTAAAAGATATGAAAGAAAAAAATAGTGGAAGAATATTAAATGTTGCTTCTATTGCAGGATTTTTGCCGGGACCTCTAATGGCAACATACTACGCTTCTAAAAATTATGTTGTAAAGCTTTCGGAAGCTATAAGAGAAGAACTAAAAAAAGAAAAATCTAAAGTTCAAATAAGTTTGTTATGTCCTGGTCCAGTTAGAACAAATTTTAACAATGTAGCAAATGTAAAATTTCAAATTAGTTCTTTGTCAAGTGAATATGTTGCAAGATATACTGTTGATAAATTTTTAAAAAATAAATTTTATATTGTGCCAGGTTTTCAAATAAAATGTGCAAAATTTTTCTCTAAATTTATTCCAAATTCAATACTTGCAAAGGCAACTTATCATATGCAAAAAAGAAAAGAAGGAAAAAATATAAAGCAATAATAAATTAAGGTTTATAAAAATGTGATATAAAAGTGTATTATTGGAAATGATAGAAGGATAGATTTTATCTATCCTTCTATCATTCCAGTAACTAAAATTCCTAAATTTTCTCTATAAATTCCTGCAAATTGAGAGATTGGAATAGGATTTTCTCCAAGACCTACTTCAATTGTAAAACCAGGTCTATTATAATATAAAATAAACCAATCCTTAAATCCTGCAAAACTAGAATTATACGGTACTTCTTCTAATGTATAACCAGAAAGCTTTGCGAATCTTTCACCAATTTCTTTACTTCCTGGAGGAGTTTGATTTTGATATTGATAAAAAATAACACGACCTTGTGTATGGTAAGTTATCATTAAAGAAAAATTATGGCGTAATGTAAAATTGTATAAAGCTACAGCTTCAGGAGCAGTAAGTGGACCATAGCCAACAAAGTCTCTAGGTGCTGGTTTATTGAAACCTTGTTCATATTTTATTTCTTTTGCTTCTGACCATCCAGCTGGAAATTGTAAATTTAAGTCTACACCTGTGGATTTTATTAACTTCCATATATTAAAAAAATAAAAATATTTACAGATGCAAGGTGCTTTATAACATCTTGCTTTTTATGTGTAAAACATTTAAAATTTTCGCATAAAATATTGAAAAAGA
>CANQEK010000052.1 GCA_947594985.1 uncultured Clostridia bacterium | reverse complement strand
TTGGGATGCAGTAATGACAGCAGTACATGAAAATTTACCAAATGCTAAATATGCTGAACCAGAAGGAATTATAAGAAAAAGTGTATGTAGAATTTCAGGAAAACTTCCTGGTCCAAGTTGTTCAGACGTGTATACGGAATTGTTCACGGAAGATAGTGTTCCAAAGGAAACTTGTGAAGGACATGGAGGAATAATAGCAATTTGTAATGATTCACAATTATTAGCAACAAGCTCTTGTCCAAATGTTACTCAATTAGCTGGATATATTCCAGAATATGAAAGAAATCCAAAATGGGTAACAGAAGGAGGTGTATCTGCGATACCAACTGAATATTGTAATATTCATTTAGCAGGGCCAGCTCCTGGACGTGTTTCAGCTGAAGATCAAGCCGCTTTTCAAGCAGCTACAGATGCTGCAGCTGCTGGTGGTGACGCTGCTGCACAAGCAAAAGCTGCTGAAGAAGCAAGACAAAGAGTTAGAGCACAAATGGGGTATTAATTTAATTATGAAATATATAGGGGCATAGAGATTTTCTATGTCTCTTTTTATATTATATAAAGGATTTAATTAAGATTATACACAAATTTTTACAAAAAAATTGACATTTGAAAATTTAGATATAAGTATAAAGGAGGTTTTTATGAATATTTATGATATATGGCTTTCTTGTTTAGATATTAATAACTTAAATAAAATAAAATTACTAGAAAAATTTAATACAAGTAAAGTTATTTGGGATTTAAAAAAAGATGATCTTATAGAATTTAAAATTTCAGAAAAATATATTAATAAAATTTTGGATGAAAATACTAGATTAAGTATAAATAAATATGCAGATTATATTGAGAAAAATAATATTAAATTGATTTCATATAAAAATGTAGAATATCCAAGAAGTTTAAAAAATATAAATAATTTTCCAGCTTTTTTATATGTGAGAGGAAATATAGATAATTTATATGATGATTGTATTGCTATAATTGGTTCTAGATTGGCTAGTAATTATGGAAAATTTGTATCAAGAAAAATAGCAAAGGAGGTTGCTGATAGAAATGTAAATATAGTAAGTGGTTTAGCATTAGGAATTGATAAGTTTGCACATTTAGGAGCACTAGATAGTAAAATAGGAAAAACAATTGCTGTTTTGGGTACTGGAATATCAGATTATGATATATATCCGTTGGAAAATAAAAAAGTTTATGAAAGAATTTTAGAAAATAATGGAACAATCGTTTCTGAATTTAAATTGGGAACAAAACCTGAAAAGTATAATTTTCCAATTAGAAATAGAATTATAAGTGGGTTATCAAAAAAAGTAATTGTTATTGAAGCTAAAGAAAATAGTGGAAGCCTAATTACTGTAAATTATGCGTTAGAACAAGGTAAAGATGTTTATGCTGTTCCAGGAAATATTACATCTACTAATTCTATTGGAACTAATAAAATGATTCGTGAAGGAGCAAATATATTTATTAATATTGAAGATTTATTTAATTTGTAAATTAAGAAAAAAATAATAAAAAAGACTTTATCTTTTTAAACAATTGTAATATAATACATTTGTTATAAAAGATAAAGGTAATAAAGAAACATAAGGAGGTTTTATAATTATGAGTACAGATAATAATGAAACCAAAAGAATAAATACTTCAAAAATAAAAAAACAAAAAAATAAAATAAAGAATAGTGAAAAAGGAAAAAAAATAAAATTTAAAGATAAACATCCTAAATTGTCACTTGCAATTAAAATAACTATCTTAATATTAATTTTATTAGTAATAATAGGAGCAGGTATTTTAGTTGGTGCATTTGTAGGTATTTTTGGCGATGAATTAAAAATAGATGAAGCAAGTTTGGTTGTTGGAGATGAAAATTCAACTGTATATGATGCAGATGGACAGCTAATAGCTACATTAAGTGGAGGAACTAAAAGAAAAAGTATCAAATTATCTGAAATGTCTGAATATTTACCAAAAGCTTATGTAGCAATAGAAGATGAAAGGTTTTATAAACATAGTGGTATAGATATAATGAGAACAGCTTATGCTACTTTTAACTATGCAATTCATTTTGGAAAATCTAGTTTTGGTGGTAGCACAATTACTCAGCAAGTAATAAAAAATATAACTCAAGAGAAAGATAAAACTGCGTTAGCTGGTATAATGAGAAAAGTAAAAGAAATTTCTAAAGCTATACAAGTAGAACATTATTTATCTAAAGATCAAATATTAGAATTATATTTAAATTTAATATTTGTTGGTGGAGATGATATTAATGGTGTAGAACTTGGTTCAATTTATTATTTTAATAAAAGTGCTAAAGATTTGGATATAGCTGAATGTGCATATTTAGCTGGAATAAATCATTCGCCAAATTATTATAGACCTTTTGATAATTTCGAAGGTAAAGAAAATTCTGAACAAAAAAAACAAGAAATGACAGATAGAATAAAGAAAAGAACAAAAACAGTTTTAGAAAAAATGAAAGAATTAGAATATATTAATGATGAGCAATACAAAACAGCTATAAGTGAAGTTGATACAGGTTTACATTTTCAAAAAGGTGAAAGCGCTAGTGTAACAACTGAATTATCATATGTTACTGATGCTGCTATAAACCAAATATTAGATCAAATGACGAAAAATTCTGATATGAAAAGAGATGTTGCAGAAATGTATCTATATAGTGGTGGTTTAAAAATATATACCACACAAAAAACAGATATTCAGAATTTATTAGAACAAGAAATAGTAAAAAAGGATTGGTATGGAAAAAAAGGAACTTATAAAAAAGAAGGAAAGGAAATTGAACAATATTCAACACCTACAATGGTTATAGAAGATTATAGAACAGGACAAATCGTTGCTGCTGCTACAGCTACAGGCTCACCTGAAGAGAGAACAGCAACTACAAAACGTGGATTTTTAAATTTTCCTACACAAATAAATAAACAAACAGGTTCTTCAATGAAACCAATTTCAGTAATAGCACCTGGACTAAAGACAGGAGTTATTACAGGGGCTACTGTTTATTATAATCAACTTTCTACTTGGGGTAGTGGAGCTGATGAATGGAAACCAAAGAATTCTACTGGTTATTCAGATTATATTAATATTAGAACAGCAATTGAGTGGTCTGCAAATATTCCTCATGCCAAAGCTTTAACAGATATTGGTATAGAAGCATCTGTTGAATTTTGTAAAAGTGTTGGATTACCAGATTTTACAGATGAAGGTTTAAGTTTAGCTCTTGGAGGATTATCTAATGGTATATCACCTACAAAACTTTTAGCTGCATATTCTGCTATAGCTAATGATGGTGTATATAAAACACCAACATTCTATACAAAAGTAACTGATAGTGCTGGAAATGTATTATATGAACCAGAACAAGAAGAAAAAGAAGTTCTTAGCAAGCAACTTGCTTTTATAGAAAAAGATATTTTAAAACAACCAGTTATAGGAACAAGTAAGCCTACAGCATCATATTGTAAAATTCCTGGAATAGATGTTGCAGCAAAAACTGGAACAACAAATGATGATTTTGATAGATGGCTTTGTGGATTTACTCCATACTATTCTGCAACTTGTTGGTATGGATATGAATATAATTATCAAGTATCAGGTTTTGGAAAGAGCAATCCAGCTGGTAAAATATGGGATGCTGTAATGACTGAAATTCATAAAGATTTACCAAATGCAACTTTTACAGAACCAGAAGGAATTATTAAAAAAGAAGTTTGTACTTTTTCTGGAAAACTTGCAACGGATGCTTGTGCTGGAAGTACTTATACTGAATTATTTACAGAAGAAAATGTTCCTACAGAAAGTTGTGAAGGACATGGTCAAATAGCAATTTGTAATGATACAAAATTAATTGCTACACCTTTTTGCCCAAATCAAACTCCTATATCAGGTTATGTTCCTGAAAAAGAACGAAATCCAAAATGGGTAACAGAAGGAAAAACAACTAATATTCCTGAAGGTACTTGTACACTTCATGTAGCTCCAGTAGAAGAACATGTACACAACTATACTGAAATTTTATCACAAACAGATGCAACATGTACCACTGCTGGAACAAGAACAAAGAAATGTAGTTGTGGAGCAACAGTAAATGAAACAATACCAATAAAAGGTCATGTATGGAGTGCATGGCAAACAACTCAACAACCAACAACTGTTGCTGAAGGAGTAAAAACAAGAACTTGTACAGTATGTGGAAAAAAAGAAACAGAAAATATTCCAAAAGAACAAGAGAAAACAGAAAATAAGGTTGATGATCATGGAGGATCAAGTGGTCCAGGAGGAACAGGAAATGACAAAGACAAAGACACTAATACTACCTCAGGAGAAACAGATAATCCAGGTACAAATACGACTGGACAATAAATTATAGTATATTTATAATTTAAGTAAATAATATAAATAAGGGCGGATATAAATCCGCCTATAAATTAATATATAGGGAGAATTTGCTATGAGTATAAAATTTTATAATACACTAACAAGAAAAAAAGAAGAATTTAAAACTATTGATGAAAAAGAAGTAAAAATATATTCATGCGGTCCTACAGTATATAATTTTGCTCATATTGGAAATTTGCGAGCATATTTATTTATGGATAATTTAAGGAGAGTTCTAAAATATAATGGTTATAAATTAAAGCATGTTATGAACATTACAGATGTTGGACATTTAGTATCAGATGCTGACGAAGGCGAAGATAAGATGATAAAAGCATCCAAAAGAGAAAATAAAGATCCATTTCAAATTGCAGATTTTTATACAGAAAAATTTTTAAAAGATATGGATTTATTAAATATCGACAGACCTGAAATAATAGCAAGAGCTACAGAACATATTAAAATTATGGAAGATTATGTAAAGAAAATAATAGATAATGGATTTACATATCAAACAGAAAATACTATTTATTTTGATACATCAAAAATAGATAAATATGGAATACTTTCTAATAGAAATGTAGAAGAACAGAAAGCTGGAGCAAGAATTGAATTTGATAAAAATAAGAAAAATATTTCAGATTTTGCTTTATGGATTAAAGCACCAGAAAATCATCTTATGAAATGGGATTCATTTTTTGGAAAATCATATCCAGGCTGGCATTTAGAATGTTCTGCTATGAGTTATAAATATTTAGGAGAACAATTTGATATTCATACAGGTGGTATTGACCATATACCAATTCATCATGAAAATGAAATTGCACAAAGTAAAGGTTTTTCTGGGAAAATACCAGCAAATTATTGGATGCATGTAGAATTCTTACAAATAAATGGTACTAAAATTTCAAAAAGTTTAAATAATTTTTATACATTAGAGGATTTACAAAAAAAAGGTTATGAACCACTAGTATATAAATTATTTAATTATACTTCTAATTATAGAGCACAAATTAATTTTACTTTTGAAGCTATGAACTCTGCAAAAATAGCTTTAAATAGATTAAGAGAAGGTTATTTGAAACATAGTGAAGGAACAGAAGATATATCAGATGAATTAATAAAAGATTATGAAAATAGATTTTTAGAGGCAATTAATGATGATTTAAATATGACAGTTGCAATGAGCGTTGTTTGGGAAGTTGTAAAAAATCCTAAAAAGTCAAAAAAACTACAAAAACTTCTATTAAAATTTGATGAAGTTTTAGGACTAGATTTAGCAAATTACAAAAAAGAAGAAAATATTTTACCAGAAGAAATTATTAATTTAATCAATAAAAGAAATGAAGCAAGAATTAATAAAAATTGGAAAGAATCAGATAAAATTAGAGATATTTTAATAGAAAAAGGGTATAATGTTAAAGATAGTGAAAAAGGTACTATTGTTGAAAAGTAAATTTTATATAAATAATTTAATTTAGATAAATATTTTGGAGGACAAAAGTGAAATTATTAGAAGAAAATGATAAAGAACGTTATAAAAAGTTTTTAGAATCAAATGAAAGATGTAATTTTCAACAATCATTAGAATGGGGAAATGTAAAAACTAATTGGAAAAAGGAAGTTATACTTTCGGAAGATAAAGTTGGAAATATAAGAGGAAGTCTTTGTGTATGGATTCGTAAAATACCAATATTTGGTAATATAATGTATTCTGCAAGAGGACCTGTTTGTGATATTTACAATGAAGAAATTATACAAGATTTGGTTGACGGTGCAAATGAGCTTGCAAAAAAATATAAAGCTTTTGTCTTAAGAGTAGAACCAGATATATTAAAATCAGATGAGAAATTTAGACAAATAATTTCTAAAAAAGGATTTAAAATAAAAGACGATAGTAAGGATTTTAAAGATGAAATACAGCCTAGATTTGTATTTAGATTAAACATAAAAGGAAAAACGGAAGATGAAGTATTTCAAAATTTTCATCAAAAGACAAGATATAATATTCGTTTAGCAATAAAAAAAGGTGTTCAAATAAAAGAAGGTTCAAAAGAAGATTTAAAGGATTTTCATAAAATAATGGTTGAAACAGGAGAAAGAGATAACTTCATAATAAGATCATTAAGTTATTTTGAAAAAATGTATGATGAATTGGCACCAGATCATATGAAATTATTAATGGCATATTATGAAAATACTCCAATAGCTGGAATAATTCCTATAATGTATGGAAACAAAGTATGGTATTTATATGGTGCTAGTTCAAATAATTATAGAAATTTAATGCCAAATTATTTATTGCAATGGACTATGATAAAAGAAGCAATTTCAAAAGGAGCAGACATATATGATTTTAGAGGGGTTTCTGGAGTTGTTGATGAGTCACATCCTCAGTATGGATTATATAGATTTAAA
This sequence comes from uncultured Clostridia bacterium, assembly GCA_947594985.1. Taxonomy (GTDB): domain Bacteria; phylum Bacillota; class Clostridia; order TANB77; family CAG-508; genus Scatovivens. Next base: position 3,340 of record CANQEK010000052.1, on the reverse strand, counting down.
AAAGGATTTAATGCTGAATTTACCGAATTTATTGGAGAAATTTATATTCCATATAAACCTTTGTTATATAAATTATATAAATTTGCAGAAAAAACATTTAGATTTCTAAGAACTTTAAAGAAAAAAATAGTAAAGAAAAAATAAAAATTATATAAATATGGAATAATAAATTTATTAGTTTGATAATTTAATAAATTACTAGTTTAATGTATTGATAAATTAAAGATTTAATAATTAATATTTTAGACTCTATGTTTAAAATTTTAATATTTGTAAAAGGGCTTATATGAAAAAATTAGAAGTAAATAAAGAAAATTTGATAAATAATTTAAATATAGTTAAAAAAAGAGTTTTTGAAAATAATCCTGATACAAAAATTATTGCTGTTGTTAAAGCAAATGGAATGGGATTAGGTTTAGTTGAATATTCTAAACTTTTAGTAGAGAATGGAATAACGTTTTTGGCCGTAGCAACTATAGAAGAAATGTTAAAATTAAAGAAAGAAGATTTAAAAGCAGAAATTCTTATGTTATCTCCAACAATTATAAAAAAAGAATTGCAATTATTGATTGAAAATGATATAACATTAACAATTGGAAGTTTAGATGAATTAAATTTAATAGAAGAGATTTTAGAAACTTTAGAAAAAGATAGTATAAAAGCACATATAAAAATAGATACAGGATTTGGTAGATATGGATTTTTGTATACTAATAAAGATGAAATTATAAATGTATTTAAAAATTCAGATAAAGTAAAAATTGATGGAATATATACACATTTTTCAAATCCTAGTAATGAAAAATGGACAAGACTTCAATTTGATAGATTTATGGAAATTGTCTCTTATATAAATGAACAAGGATATATGCCAAATATTTTACATTGTTCAGCATCTACAGCTCTTTTAAAATATCCAGATATGAATTTAAATGCTGTACGAATTGGCTCTGCTTTTCAAGGAAGAACACTTGTAAAAGTAGATGGATTACGAAAAATTGGAGATTTTAAAACTTGTATTACTGAAATAAAAGATTTACCTAAAGGGTATAATGTAAGTTATGGTAATACTTTTAAGACAAAAAAACAAACCAAAATAGCTGTTATTCCAGTAGGGTATATTGATGGATTTAATAAAGATAAAAAAAGAGATGACTTTTCTTTTAAAAATAATTTAATTTCAGTTATGATGGAAATAAGGAAAATATTTAAAGATAATTCGTTAAAAGTTAAAATAAAAGATAAATATTATAGAATAATTGGAAGAATTGGTATGTATCATTGTATTGTTGATATAACAAATACTGATGATATTAAAATTGGAGATGAAGTGGAAATAGATATAACGCCATTACAAACAAATGATGAGATTAGAAGGGAGTATGTATAGTGGGAATTGAAGAAGCAAAGGAAAGAGTAGATTTTTTTAAAAGATTAAAATTAGCAATATTTAAATTAGAAGATTATGGATATTTTTTAGGAGAAAGATTATCAACAGCATTTAAATATTTCTTTTTATTAATATTTATAATGACTGTTATTATTTCAGCTATTGAAACATATAATTTTTCAATACAAATTAATAAGGTATATAATTATATTGAAAATGAATTACCAGATTTTAAATATGAAAATGGAAATTTAAAGTGCGCAGAGAAAGTAGAAGCTTATGATCATGATTATAAATTTTATTTATTTATAAATACCGATGAAAATGTTTTAGATGAAAATATAGAACAGTATAAACAAAAAATTTATGATTCTGAATATGGAATAATTGCTTTAAAAGATAAAGTTATTTATTTAATTGGTGATAATTCAGCAGAAGTAAAATATGAAGATTTAGTTAAAGAATATAATTTTAATATTTCTAATAAATCTGAGTTAGTATCAAAAATTAATTCATTAAGCAGAGGTTCTCTTATATCAATATATTTTATTGCAAGTCTTATAATTTTATATATAATTAATACATTGACTACTTTATCAGATATTTGTTTAATTGCAATATTCGGTTGGGTTGCATCAAGAATATGTGGTATAGGATTTAAAATGGCTCCTGTGTTTGCATTATCAATATATTCTATATCATTATCAATAGTGTTAAAATGTATATATTATGTTGTACTTTCTCTAACAGGATTTGTTGTGCAGTACTTTGATATAATATACTTATTAATAGCATATGTTTACATGATTGCAGCAATTTTTATGATAAAATATGATTTAATGAAACAAACAGAAGAGTTGAAAAAAATATTTGAGGTTCAAAAAAAAGTACATGAAGAATTGGATAAAGAATTAAATAATGATGATACAGATGATGAATTTGAAGATGAAGTGGATGATTATTTTGGTGATGACGATAATGATGATGATGACGACGATGAAAACGAAAATGATGAAAATCCAGAAAGGGAGAATGAACCAGATGGTTCAGAAATATAATAAAAAAGGTGAAAGATTATGGAAAATAAGGAAAAACCAAACAAAGATAATAATTCAAATGAATCAAAGAAAGATAATTTATTTAGAACAATTTTAACAATTGTTTTAATATTAATTTGTGTTGCTTGTTCAATTTTTATTTATTATTTATATGCGAATCCAAAAGAAAAATCAAAAGAAAAAGAACTTGCATATACAGAATTAATGAATTCTATTAATGAAAAAAAAGTTGAAAAAATTACTATGACTTCTGGAAGCGCTACAGTAGAGGTTGTATTAAAGCGGAGATGGTGAAGAAAAAGATAGAACTAAAACAGTAATTGTTCCTAGTATACAAGCATTTATGGAATGGGTTCAAGAAAAAGTTGATAAAGAAGATGTTGAAATTAATCTTCAGCAAAAACCAATTAATCCCTTATTAAGAATTATAGATACATTATTTTCTTTATTACCAACTATCTTATTAGTTGTTTTGATGTTAATGATTTTTAAAATGCAAGGACTTGGAGGAGATAGTGGTAAAGTATATGGCGGTGAAGATGGCAGTAAAAAAACGGATGTAAGGTTTGATGATATAGCGGGACTTGATGAGGAAAAAGGTGAATTAATAGAAATAGTTGATTTTTTGAAAAAACCAAAAGCATATTTAGATATGGGAGCGAAAATACCAAGAGGTATATTATTATATGGTAAACCTGGAACTGGAAAAACTTTGATAGCTAAAGCTATAGCAGGAGAAGCTGGTGTTCCATTTATTTCAATGAGTGGCTCAGAGTTTATAGAAATGTTTGCAGGACTTGGTGCTTCTAGAGTTAGAAAATTATTTGATAAAGCTAAAAAAATGGCTCCTTGTATAGTTTTTATAGATGAAATAGATGCAATAGGTTCAAGA
>CANQEK010000051.1 GCA_947594985.1 uncultured Clostridia bacterium | reverse complement strand
CTGTATTTTTGATAGTTTCATTATTTGGTTTTATAGTAGTATCTATTTCATTTATTTTTGATTGTATATCACTTTCATTACGTTCATTAATTGAATCTAAAGCTGATAAATTTAATCCATTTATTTGTAACTCTTTTATTTCGTTCTTTAATTCATTTACCTCTTCCAAAAGCTTTTGTATTTCTGCCTTATTCATTTCTTTAGTTCCGGCATCAAGTGGTCTATTTAATGCGTTTGCATAAGTTTTCATATCTTCTAACTTATGTTTAATATCATCTATTAATCTAGCTGCTTCGTTTGAATCATCAATTTGTTTTTTGTAGCTTTTTGAATCCCAAACCTCAGATGTTTCTATGTAACTATCTTCTCCAAATAATTTTTTAACATTTTCAATTTCAGTTAAATTATCTTCAAGTTTTTTTACTCGTTTTTCACTCTTAGTAATTTCTTCTTCACCATTTCTTATAATTTCCTCGTCACTAACTCCTCTATCTATTAACTCTTGTGTTATGTCATCTTCTTTTAATAAAACACCAAGCATAGTTTCAACTTTATTTAAATAATTTATTCTAGCAACAACAGCACTATCTCTAGTTGCTGTACTAGTTTTAAGTTTGTCCACTATCTGTCTTAAAACAGCCATAAAATCAATATCTTCTGTTATATCTCCTTCTTTTGCTGTAACAACTGCTACCTTTTTTCCTTCGTTATTTTCTTTTAAAACTAATTTTGAACCAATTTTCGCTAATTGTGCAACACATTTTTCTAGTTCTACATAATTTCCATCATTAACTTGAGATTCTATCTCATCTAATAAAGTATTTAATTTGTCTCTCATTAAATTCTCTGATTTAACTTTACTAATATCCATTTTTTCTTGGTAGTTATATTCTTAACTACACTCCTCCTTTTTTATAATTTACTTTTTTTCATTTATAGTTTCTGCCATAACTGCTAACATTGATTTTAGTTTTTCAACTTTAACTAAATATTCTGCAAGTTCTTGAGATGTAATATCTTCACTGGAAGTATCAATTAATTTTTGTAATTCATTAATTTTACTAATAATAATTTCTCTTTGGTTCAATAAATTCTTCCCTCCTTATTTATAAATAAACAATTCCACTATTATTATATCAAAAAGCACTTTTTATGTCAACAATTTTACCAAATTTATCTATTATAACCTATAACCAATTTCTTAATAATGTTTTATATTATATTTATAATATTTCTTTATATTTTTCTAATTCTTTTAAAGATCTATCAGCATATTTTGCATATCTCTCTTTCTTATCTTTGATTTTTTCATCTAATTGTAGAAGTATTCCAAAATTAGCATTCATTGGTTGAAAATTACTATTTTCAGTTGATATATAATCTGCTAATGCACCAATTACAGTTTCTTTAGATAAAATCAATTTTTCTTTATTTATTATTTTATTTGCTACATTTATTCCAACTAATAAACCAGATGATATTGATTCAACATATCCTTCTACTCCTGCAATCTGTCCTGCAAAATAAATATTATTATTTTTCTTCATATTATATATATTATCTAAAATCTTAGTTGAATCAATATATGTATTTCTGTGCATAACACCATATTTAACAAAATTAGCATTTTCCAAACCTGGTATTAAAGAAAAAACCCTCTTCTGCTCTCCAAATTTCAAATTAGTTTGAAAACCAACTATATTATATAAACTTCCTACTGAATTATCTTGTCTTAACTGAACAACAGCATATGGTCTTTTTCCTGTTCTTTTATCTGTAAATCCTACTGGTTTTAAAGGTCCAAATCTTAATGTATCTATCCCTCTTTTTGCCATTATTTCAATTGGCATACATCCTTCAAAAATTTCATTTTTTTCAAATTGGTGTAAAGTAACTATTTCTGCATTTATAAGTTCCTTATAAAAATTTTCATATTCTTCTTTATTCATTGGAAGATTTATATAACTTCCTTGGTTAATTTCTATTCTTTTCTTCCAATCTTCAAGTAATTCGTCTTTTCTTCTTTCTTGAGAATATCTATCACCAAAAAAACCTATATCCATATTAATCGTATCTTTATTAACTATTGGTGCTGCTGCATCATAAAAATATAGTTTATCATTTCCTGTTAATTTAGAAATTTCACTAGATAATTTTTCTGACGTAAGAGGTCCAGTTGCAATAATAACTATAGAATCTTTTGGAATTTCTGTAATCTCTTCTCTAATTAACTCTATATATTCATTCTCTAATATAATCTTGGTAACTTCTTCTGCAAATTTATCTCTATCTACAGCTAATGCCTGTCCTGCCGGAATACTTACTTTATCTGCAATTTTTATTAATTCACTTCCTAGTATTCTTAACTCCTCTTTTAATAAACCACACGCATTAGTTAAATTATTAGATTTAAATGAATTACTACATACTATCTCAGCTAAATTGTTATTTGTATGTGCTTCTGAAAATTTAACTGGTTTCATTTCATATAACTTTACCTTTATTTTTCTTTTTGCAATTTGTAAAGCTGCTTCCGAACCAGCTAAACCTCCGCCTATTACTATAATTTCTTTCATTCTTCTCCTAATATACCTAATTATATAATAATATTATAAACATAAAAAATTCTTACTACAATTACATTTATATTATAAATTTATTACTTTTTGATTTTAAGGTTATAATTTGCATAAAAAAGCTACACAAAATATTATTGTGTAGCTTTATAAAATATAGTTTTATTTTTTTGCTTTCTTTTTTGGTTTCTTTCTTGCAGATTTCTTTTTTGTTACTTTTTTCTTTTCATTTTTTTCATATAAATTTAAATCTTTATCATTCGTTGGAATAAATTTTTCTCCTAGTTTTGGTTTATTCCAAGAAATATAATAACAACCTTCACCAATTCCAGAATTATTTTCACAAATATAATAATTACGCTTTTTCTTAGTTTTTCTTATTTGAACAGTACCACCACAAACAGGGCAAGGTACATCAACTGTTTCAATAATTGGTTTTGCATTTTGACATTCTGGATATCCAGGGCAAGCTAGAAATTTTCCAAATCTTCCATATTTATAAACCATCATTCTTCCACATTTTTCACATTGTACATCAGATTCTTCATATTCAAGTGTAACATGCTCTAATTCTTTTTCTACTTTTTCAACTATTTTTTCAAAAGGTTTATAAAATTCTGCAATAACTTCTTTCCATTTCTCATTTCCGTTCAGCTATTTTATCAAATTCTTCTTCCATCTTTGCTGTAAATTCAACATTTATTATATCTCCATAATTTTCAATTAACAATTTATTTACAACTTTTCCCAAATCTGTAGGTACTAGCTGTTTTTGTACTTTTTCTATATATCTTCTAGTTAAAATTGTAGTAATTGTAGGAGCATAAGTACTAGGTCTTCCTATTCCCTTTTCCTCAAGAGTTTTAACAAGGCTAGCTTCAGTATATCTTGAAGGTGGTTCTGTAAAGCTTTGCTTTGAATCTATTCTTTCTTTTTTTACTTCTTCTCCAACAATAAGTTCTGGGATTTTTTCAAATTCTTCTTTTTCTTCATTTTCAACATATAAAATCATATAACCCTTAAATCTAATCGTTTGACCGTTTGCTTTAAAATTGTAATTATTTCCATCTATTGATACCGTAGTAGTATCGTATATTGCAGAAGCCATTTGACTTGCCATAAATCTATTATATATTAATTTATAAAGTTTATATTGATCAGTTGTTAAACTATCTTTTATCATTTCTGGTAATAATTCAATATGAGCTGGTCTAATTGCCTCATGAGCATCCTGTGCTTCCGATTTTGTTTTATAATATCTGTTTTCATAATATTCTTGACCATATATTTTTATTATTTGATTTTTTGCAGCCCTTCTTGCTTCTTCTGAAATTCTTGTAGAATCGGTTCTCATATAAGTAATTAAACCTGTAATTCCATAATCACGTAATTTTATTCCTTCATATAAATTTTGAGCAATAGACATAGTTTTTTTAATTGCAAAATTTAATTTTCTTGATGCATCTTGTTGAAGAGTACTTGTTGTAAAAGGTGGTGCAGGAGATCTTTTTCTTTCTCCGTTTTTTACATCAACAACTTTATATTTAGCATTTTCTAAATTAGACAATATCTTATCAACTTCTTCTTTAGAATGTAGTTCTATTTTCTTTCCATTCTCTCCTATAAACTTACAATCAAATTTTGTTTTAGTTTTTTTATCAGAAACTTTTAAATTTATATTCCAATATTCTTCAGGCACAAATGCTTCTATTTCTTCTTCTCTATCACAAATTAATTTTACAGCAACAGATTGAACTCTACCTGCTGAAAGCCCTCTTTTTACTTTTTTCCATAATACAGGACTTATTTTATAGCCAACAATTCTGTCTAAAACTCTTCTAGCTTGTTGTGCATCTGTTAAATTCAAATCAATTTTTCTAGGATTTTCTATACCATTTTTTACAGCTTCTTTAGTTATTTCATTAAAAGTAATTCTACAAACACTTTCTGGATCTATTCCTAATATATATGCTAGATGCCAAGCAATTGCTTCTCCTTCACGATCAGGGTCAGTTGCAAGATAAACTTTTTTAGCTTCTTTAGCATCTTTTTTTAAAGAATTTATTAAACTTGCTTTTCCTCTTATATTTATATATTCAGGCTCAAAATTTTTTTCAATATTAATTCCAAGTTTAGATTTTGGTAAATCTCTAATATGTCCCATTGAAGCAACTACTTTGCTTTTACCACCTATAAACTTATTGATTGTAGTTGCTTTAGCTGGTGATTCAACTATTACTAATTTATCAATCATATTTTTCTCCTAAACATTTATCAATAATTAATTATATACTTTACAATTATAAATATATTATATAATTTATAAGTATTAATTGTTACTTATGTATTTTAAATCATTATTTATATTTATGCAAGCAAAATTTAAAAGTATAGGATAATCTATACTTTTAAATTTTTGTAAAGTCATTTCACACATGACTTTACCATTTTTAATTATATTTCAAGTTCCATATCTTTAACCATATTATCTTGTGATTGCTGTTTTTTTCTTATCATAGATTCTATTGTAGTACTTCTATTTTTTAATGAATTTGCAACTTCTTTTGAAATTTTTTCATTTTGTGACCATTTTGATAAATCTTGAATCATCAATGCAGCTAAATCTGATTTGTCTTCTACTAATTTTTCAACAGCTTGTATATCATTGTTTCTAAAAGCTTTATTTACTTGTTGTTCAAATTCAATTAGTTCTCTACTTCTTTCACCTTCTAAAACTGCTCCTTGAATATTTCTTCCTGGTTTAGAATATGTACCTTTATCTTTTTCATCTTTTGCTGATTTTTCAACAAGTTTACCAAATTCTTCTATTGTCATTTTTGCAACACTTAGATTAACTTCTGCAACACAAATTTGAAATGTTTCTTCCAATTTTTCTAAATCTAGTATTTTTTCTCCTTTTTCATTAACAGAAAAAATATCAATTCCATAATTGTTAGCAATTTGAATTACAACTTCTTTACAAGTTTCATCATCGATAGACGCTAATCTTATCATTCTTGCTAAAACGCCTCTTCTCATTTTTTCATCAAGTGTTGGGGTATTATTTGCCAAAACTGTAATTTTTTCAATTTCATTTACTTTGGCAATAGTTTCTTCATCTCCATTTTGTGCTTTATCATATAAAGAATTAATATCATTTTGTAATTGTAAATTATATATTTTATTCACACTATTTTTTTCATTTTTAAGGTTTCCTGCAATTACTGCTGTAGCTACTACATCTTCTGCTGTATTTTGATCATCTTTTTCAAAATTATAATTTGCTTCCATAACAACATTTTTTGATATAATACCTGCAACATTTTTAAGATTATCAAAGTTTTCTCCTAATTTTACAGTTTCAGAAAGTCTCTTAATTGACTCTGAAATTACACTACCAATTGCATTAGAGTTTGTGGCATTCTTTAGGATTTGTTGATATGCCTCAAAAACTTCATATTGTGTTTCTGTAACTTTCTTTGTAATTGATAAGTTTTTATTATTTTTAAAATCTTGTTCTATAATGGTTTTTGCAATTTTTGATAAATCATCTGAATATTTTCCACAATTACTTAAAATGTTTTCTCCCATAATTTTTTTACTTATACTCCTAATAACTAATTATATTTTATATTTTATATTTTATATTTTATTTTTTATATTTTATATTTTATATTTTATATCATTTTTAGTTTTTTGTAAATTTAGTAATTCATCATATATCTTTTCTTCAACATTTGATGGTGCAATAGAATTTGCAATTTTTCCCATTTCTTCTAACTCTTTTCTATCTTCTATAATATTATCTATTTCTTGTGAAAGTATATTTCCATTTACTTCATTATTTTGTATTATTTGAGCGGCACCAATTTTTTTCAAAACCATTGCATTGTCCTCTTGTCTATTTGCTGATATAGATGGAAGGGGAACAAATATAGCAGGTTTTCCAACTATTGATATCTCTGTTATAGTCATAGCCCCACTTCTACATACTAATAAATCTGAAATATTCATCATTTCTTCCATATTATAAATATATGGCATCACTTTAACATTTTTTAAACTACTCATAAACATATTATTTTTCTCAAATAATTCTTTTATAATATCAAATTGTTTAGTACCTGTTGCCCAAATAATTTGATATTTTTCATTTTTCTTATCTTTTATTAATTCTATAACAGCTTCATTTATTTTCTGCGCACCTTGACTTCCGCCAAAAATTAAAACAATTGGTAAATCATTTTTTATTCCTAATTCTTCTAAAATTTCTTTTTTTCTTTGTTTTCCTATATTTATCTTTTTTATTTTAGTTGGAGTTCCAGTTACTACAACATTTTTACACCCTTGAAGTTTAACTTTTGTTTCTTCAAAACCAACAAGTATTTTTGTAACTTTTTTTGAAAAAAGCTTAACTGTTTTTCCTGGATAAGCATTACTTTCATGAAATATTGTCGGTATTCTTCTTTTAATTGCCACAGAAAATACCGGAACACATATATATCCACCTGTTCCCAAAACTAAATCTGGCTTAAATTCATCAAATATTTTTCCAACATCTTTTTTACTTGCCATTGTTTGAAAAAGGTGTTTCAAATTTGTTATAGAAAATTCTTTCTTAAAACCATAAGCATTAATAGTTTTTAAATTATAACCAGCTCGTGGTACTAAATCATTTTCTAATCCTCTGTTTGTTCCTATAAATAAAATTTCAGATTTTGGATCTTTTTCTTTTATTTTATTTGCAATTGCAATTCCAGGATTAATATGACCACCAGTCCCAGCTGCTGAAATAATAATCTTCATTTATACTGTCCTTAATCAAAATTTGGGATTTATGCCTCCCATAGGCTCTAAAACTTAATTACTTTTCTTACCATTTCTTGAAACACTAAGCAAAATTCCAACTGCAATTAAATCTGCAAGCATTGCTGAACCTCCATAACTAAAGAATGGAAGTGACATTCCTGTAACTGGAATTGTATTAGTAACAACTGCTATGTTAATTAATGCTTGTATTCCTATCATTGTAGTTATTCCTATTGCAATTAGTGTTCCAAAAGTATCTTCTGCTTTTATTGAAATAACAATTCCTCTCCATACAAATAATGCAAATAATGCTATTACTATTATACAACCAATAAATCCAAGTTCTTCCGCTAAAACAGAAAATATAAAATCATTATGTGGTTCTGGAAGATATAAATATTTTTGTTTACTATTTCCTAACCCTACTCCAAAAAGTCCTCCTGAACCTATTGCATATAAACTCTGATTTATTTGCCATCCTGTTCCTGTTAAATCTGATTCTACATTAAGCCATGTTTGTATTCTTCCCATTCTAAATCCTTCAGAACTACCAGTAGAATTTTTTAAAAGATAGCCTAATAAACCTATAACTCCTATTGCACCTGAACCAAAAAAGTATTTAAATGACGAACCTGCAACAAACATTTGAACAACTGTTATTACACCTATTACAAAAGTAGCACTAAAATGATTTTGTAATATTAAAATTGAATATGCGACTGGAATTAAAAACATTAATGGAAATATAAAACCAGGTACAAGTTTTTTTATTTTACCTTTTTCCTTCATATCACTTAATAAAGCTGCATAAAAAATTATAAATCCCACTTTAGCAAATTCTGAAGGTTGAAAAGAAAATCCTAAAATTCTTATCCATCTTCTGGCTCCATTTTCACCCATTCCAATAAAACCTACGAGAATAAGTAAAACTATACATCCTACATAAATAATCCATTTAAAATTTCTGTATATTCTATAATCAATTTTTGATAAAACAACTAATAATACTAATCCTCCTCCTGCAACTAACCCTTGCCTAATTATGTAATCATAGCTTCTTCCATTTTCTGAAAGAGATTTTGGAGTACTAGCAGATAATAATATTATTAACCCTATACATAATAATAATAGTGTTATTATTAAAGTTGAATAATCAAATTTTCCACTTAGAAAAAGTGTAAGTTTCTTTTGTTTGTTTTTTTTAACCATCTTGTCACTTAATGTTAGAAAATTTCACTGATTAATATTTAAAAAGTTTAAATATTAGAAATTTCTATCATCTTCTCCTTTCTGAGCTTATAAAAATGAACATAATTTTATTAATGAATACTCTTAAATTATTAAAATTGCAATTGTAGAACTAATTAAGGTTATTAAAGAAAATACTGCAACTACTTTATTCTCTCTCCACCCACTTAATTCAAAATGATGATGTATTGGAGACATTTTAAATAACCTTTTTCCTGTTTTACTAAAATATAAAACTTGAAGTATTACAGATATTGTTTCTATTATTGGAATTATAGCAATTAAAATTAATATTAATGGTACTTTTAAATAAATTGTCATACTTGAAATAACGCCACCAAGTAATAATGAACCTGTATCTCCCATCATTACTTTAGCTTTATAAAAATTATATATTAGAAATCCTATACAACAACCTACTACTATAGAACCAAATATTGAAATTGTTAAATATCCCATTTTCATAGCTATTATTGAAATAGCAGTAATCATTATTGCACTCACACTTCCAGCTAATCCATCTACTCCATCTGTTAAATTTACAGCATTAGTACTTCCAAGCATAACAAAAATTGTAAATGGAATAAATATCCATATTGGTAAACTCAAATTATAATTTATAAATGGTATAATTATATCTGTTCCTATATTTGCATACTTAACCAAAAATATTGTATAAATCACTGAAATAATTAATAATCCAAACATTTTAAGTTTTGGATTTAATCCTTCTGTATTTTTTAATACAACTTTTTTAAAATCATCTATAAAACCTACTATTCCAAAACCAACACTTGCTATTGCTATAGCAATAATAGGTATTACATTTTGAGTTTTATAATTTAAAAAGCAATATATGCTTGTTATAATAATGATTGATATAATCATCATTATACCTCCCATAGTAGGAGTTCCTTGTTTTTTTAAATGTGCTCTAGGTCCATCTAACCTTTCACTTTGACCTATTTTAAATTTTTTTAGAATTGGTATAATAACCTTTCCTAATATTGCAGTCAATATAAATGATACAATTAACCATATTATCTGTGTAAACATTATTTTTTCTCCCCTAATATCTCTTTAACAATTATTCTTTCATCAAAAGGATTTTTTGTACCATTTATTTCTTGATATACTTCATGGCCTTTTCCTGCTAAAATTACTATATCTTTTTTGTGCATCATTTTAATTGCTTTCTTTATTGCTTCTTTCCTATCTACTATTACTTCATATTTTCCTTTTGTTTTAATTATTCCCTGCTCTATTTGACTAATTATTTCTTCAGGTTTCTCTGTTCTAGGATTATCAGTTGTTATTATCGTATAATCAGCTAATCTTCCTGATACTTCTCCCATATGTGCTCTTTTTTCCTTATCTCTATCTCCACCACAACCAAAAACACATATTACTCTACCCACAGTATAAGCTTTAGTGGATTGTAATAAATTTTGAAGGCTTTCAGCGGTATGAGCATAATCTATCATTATTGCTAGTTCATCTTTATTAGGAACTAACTCATTTCTTCCTGGAATAACAATATTCTCTAATCCTTCTTTAATTTTTTCTGTTTCTATACCTAAAAATGATGTGATAGAAATAGCTGCTAATGCATTATGTACGCTATATCTTCCTGGAATATTTACTTTTATCCTTTCATTTCTAGATCCTAATTTTACTTTAAAGTCTACACTAACATTTGTTATAGTTATATCTTTAGCTAATAAATCAGCTCTATTATCAATAGCATAAGTTTTTATACTACAATTAGGAGAACTCTTTATTATTTTTGGACATTTAAAATCATCTGCATTAACAAATCCTATAGGACACATAGAAAACAATTTTAATTTAGACTCAAAATATTCATTCATATCTGAATGTTCTTTTAAGCTAATATGGTCTTTATATAAATTAGTAAATATTCCATAATCAAATTGGCACCCATCAACTCTAGACAATTTTAAGCTTTGTGATGAAACTTCCATAACTACATAATCAACTTTTGCTTTTGCCATTTTATAAAATAATTCTTGTAATTCTAAACTCTCTGGAGTTGTTCTATCACTAAATCCTAAACATTCATCTCCTATATAATTTGCAATAGTTCCTATTAATCCAACCTTATATCCTGCTTTTTCTAATATAGATTTTATCATATATGTTGTGGTAGTTTTTCCTTTAGTTCCAGTAACACCTATTAATTTAAAATATTTTGATGGATTACCAAAAAAGTTGCAAGATACTTGAGCTAATACTTTTCTAGTATTCTCAGCTATTATAATTGTAATTCCATTTGGTATTTTTATACTCTTTAAATTAGCTGACATATCTAGTACTACAGCAATAGCTCCTTTTTCTATTGCTTCACC
>CANQEK010000050.1 GCA_947594985.1 uncultured Clostridia bacterium | reverse complement strand
AGGCATATTAGCAATAACCATAGGTATAAACATTGGAGATACCCTATTATGTCCCTTTTCGAATTTAACTTGACACTGACTTTCTATTGTTGATATACCAGCTATTCCAGAACTAATATATATACCTACATTATTAAAATTCGTATTTTCTTGAGTTATTTTACTATCCTTCATTGCTTCTCTTGCTGCAATTATTGCAAATTGTGAACTTCTATCTAATCTTTTAACTTGCTTCAAATCAAAAAAATTTTCATAATTGTAATTTTTAACTTCCGCATCAAGTTTCGTTTTAAATGTCGTGTTATCAAACAAAGTAATCTTATCAATTCCACATTTAGTTTCTTTTATAGATTTCCATATTGCATCAACATTATTTCCGATAGGACTAATAGCACCTAAACCTGTTATAACAACCCTTTTTTCCATTCCTATAATCTCCTTCATTTAGTTTATTTTACATTAACATTCCACCATCAATTTGAATTACTTGACCTGTAATATAACTACTATCATTTGATGATAAAAATTTTACAACATTAGCAACTTCTTCTGCTTTACCGATTCTTTTTAAAGGTATTTGTTGTAATATTCTATCTTTTACTTCATCTTTTAACATATTTGTCATATCTGTTTCGATAAATCCAGGGGCTACTGCATTAACCAATATATTTCTACTTGCCAGCTCTTTTGCTAAACTTTTTGTGAAACCTATTATTCCAGCTTTAGAAGCAGAATAATTTGCTTGTCCTGCATTTCCTGAAACTCCAACAACAGATGAAACATTTATAATTCTTCCAGATTTTGCTTTCATCATATAACCAACTACATTTTTTGTCATATTAAATGTTCCTACTAAATTAACATTTAATACATTTGTAAAGTCTTCTTCTTTCATTTTTAAAATTAACATATCTTTTGTTATACCCGCATTATTAACTAAAACATCAATTTTTCCAAATTCTTCAATTGTTTTTTTAGCTATTAATGAAGTATCATCAAAATTTGAAATATCTCCTTCTACAACTAAACATTTTACATTAAAGTTTTCTAACTTTTCTTTTATTTCTAAAACAGATTCATTTTCTTTTCTACAATTTAACGCTATATTAAAGCCGTCCTTAGCTAAAGCAATAGCTATTTCTTTACCAATTCCACGAGATGCACCTGTTATTAAAGCAACTTTATCCATAATTACCTTGCATGACATATTTTAATATATCATATACTCCTTTTATAATATATTTAGTTTTATAAAGGTTAACTATAAACCTTTAAATACAATCATAACTAATTATACAATTATCCATTTTTATTATAAACTTTTGTTTATTAATTATTTTATTAATAGTTTATAATAGTTTAATTAATTGACTAGTTATTAATAAATTATTTTATAATTTTATCTATAGATTCAATAGTATTATTTAAAGAATCAATATTATTTATATTGCAAACTTGTAACTCTCTATTTATTTTTTTTACAAAACTAGACAATGTTTTGCCCGGTCCTACTTCTACAAAACAATCTACACCCAGATTTATCATTTCTCTAATACATTTTTCAAATTTTACAGGAGATATTATATGTTTTGATAAAATATCTCTTACATCATCATCTTCTTTATATTCAATACCATCTATATTTTTAATTACTTTTAAACTAGATTTATGTATTTCTATTTTATTCAACTCTTTTTTTAATTCTAATGATGCTTGCTTTAATTTTTCAGTATGAAACGGTCCTGAAGTTTTTAATTCTATAATTTTTTTTGCACCACTTTCTTTTGCTCTTTCAATAAATTTACATATTGCATTTCTTTCTCCAGAAATAACAATTTGTCCTGGACAATTAAAATTTGCAGGAGCAACAAAACCATTTTCTTCAGTAGAACATAATTCAATAACTTTTTCTTCATCTAATCCCAAAACTGCTATCATACTCCAATTTCCTTCTGGACAGAAATTTTGCATCAATTCCCCTCTTTTATAAACGATTTTTACACCATCTTCAAAAGATATTTTTCCACTATAGATTAATGCAGAATATTCTCCTAAACTTAAACCACTTGAAACTACTGCATTAATATTTTTCTCTTTTAATAATTCAAGTATTGCCAAACTCATAGTTAGAATACAAATTTGTGTGTTTTTAGTTTGATTTAATACATTATCATCTGAATTAAAAGTAATTTCTGCTACATTCACACCTGTTATCTCTTTAACTTTTTCATATACATTTCTATAAGTTTCAAATCTATCATATAAATCTTTCCCCATTCCAACACTTTGGGAACCTTGTCCTGGAAATAAATAACCAATTTTCATTACACTACTCCTAATATTCTAATTAATTTTTCTTCTAATAAATTACAAAAAGTTTCTAAAACCTTGGTATTATCAATTTCAATATTAAACTCATTTTTTATAGAAGTAGCAATATTTTTTATTTCATTTGGAAATTTTTTTTGATTAGTATTAATTCCAATTCCAATTACTATGTATTTCACAATATTTCCAACACATTTACTTTCTACCAATATTCCGCCTATCTTTTTTTCATTTACAGTTAAATCATTTGGATTTTTAATATCTATTTTAATATTATATAGTGTTTCAAATATTTTAATAAAAATTTCAGCTACTTCTATTGTAAAACCATGAAGTAAATTTATATTACAATTTAAATTTATAAAAAATGAAAACGCAATATTATTTTTCTCTGTAGTATACCAGGTTCTACCATGAGTTCCTACACCATCAGTTTGAATATCTGAAATAATAATTGTTCCATTTTCAATATTATTGTTATTTAACCTTCTCCAAACTTCTTTTTGAGTTGAATCAATTTTTTCTAAATGAACTATTTTTTTGCCCAAATATTTAGTTTTCAAATTTTCAAATATATAGTTATTCAACAGTTTTAATCTCCTCTTGTCTTTTTATTTTAGATGTAGTTGTTTTTATTAATGGTGTTTGACTCAAAACAATTCCTCTTATAGACTTATATAATGGCATTGTTTTATTTATTTCTTTTATTCGTTTGTTTAATGCTTCATAAATTTCTATCTCTGTTTCTGCCTTATAAGCATTTTTCAAAATTTCTTTATCATAAACAATTTTCACATATATTTTTATATCATCTTTATCTTTTTTATTTGATTTTCCAAAAATAAAAGATTCTATTACTCCTTCTATTCTATTTACTAAATTTTCCATTTCTTCTGGAAAAATATTTTTACCATTTTTAAGTACAATTACACTCTTTTTTCTACCTTTAATAAAAATATATCCATCATCATCTATTGTTGCTAAATCTCCTGTATGAAACCATCCATCTACTATACATTCTCTCGTTGCCTCTTCATTTCCATAATATTCAAGCATTACACTAGGACCTTTTACTACAAGTTCACCAACTCCTTCAGAATTTACATCTTCTAATTTTGCTTCTATATTACAAAGTGGTTTTCCTATAGAACCAACTCTAAAGCCTGTATTAGTTTCAACACCAATTACTGGAGAAGTTTCAGTTAATCCATAACCTTGACATAAATTTATCCCCCATTTTCTAAATCCATTTTCAACAGTTTTATCTAATGCTGCAGCTCCACTAATTAGTAATCTAATATGCCCTCCAAAAATATTATGAATTTCTTTAAAAACTTTCTTCTTTTTTTCCATAGTAGAATCTTTATATTTTTCTTCAAGTTCTTTTATTTCTTCTAATTTGCCTTCTTTTTCTAATTTTCTGATAATACTTTTATACATATTTTCATAAATAGCTGGTACAAAACACGCAAAAGTGATTTCGTATTCATTTAAATTATCTAAAATATGTCTAATTCCATCACAAAAAGAAGTCGTACAACCTCTATATAGTGAAAATAAAAAGCCAACTGTACATTCAAAAACATGATGTATTGGCAAAAAAGACAATATTCTATCATCTGAATTAATATCTATAGCTCTTGAAAGTGCCCATAAATTAGAACAAATATTTTTATGAGACAAAGCTACTACTTTTGATTCTGATGTAGTTCCTGATGTAAAAAGCATTATACTCATTATTTCTGGATCAATTTCAGCGTCTAAAAATTCTCTATTTCCATTTTTCAATAAGACATTTCCTATTTCAATAAGTTCAGATTGTGAATAAATTCCTCCATGATGAGTTTTAGAATCCATTGAAATAAGATGTTTTAATTTTCCGATTCCTTCTAAAACCATTCTCTTAAGTTTTGCCTCATATTTACCAGAAAAGAAAATTGCCTCTACCTCTGATCTTTCTATTAATCTCTTTAATTCATTATCTGGTAAAGATTTATCAAGTGGAACAACTGTACCTGTACCACAGACAATTGATAAATATGCAACTTCCCATTCATATCTATTTTCTCCAATTACTGCTATTCTTTTTCCTTTTAAATTAAGACTTATTAAAGCTGTTCCCAATGCATCTATCATTTCGCGAACTTCTTTATGCGTAATAATTTTATATTTATTTTTATCTTTGTCTATTCGAATTTTAAAAGCTGGCTTGTTTCCATATTCTAAACCAGTTTTTTTCAACATATCTTTTAAATCAGTTATTCTGTCATCATTTGCTTTTTTCATAAATAGTTTTCCTTTCTTTTTTTACTATTATATATCATAATTTAAATAATTTTATAATTGGACTGACTGGTCAAATTAAAATAATTCTTATAATAATTTATATATTATAAAATAGTATATATAATATACTATTTTATAAATTCATATATTTAATTTCTTTAAATTATTATTTCTATGTATATGAATCATAGTTATTTTTGTTTGAATTTAAAATTTTTTAAAAATATAAAACATTTTATTAGTTAAGATAAATATTATATATAATTTTTATAATTATTTACCTATTTAATAGATAAGTAAATAAATTTAAATAAGTTGCAAATAATGTCCATAATAAATATGGTATTTGTAATACACCTGCTAATTTATTTTTCTCATAAAATTTTGATATCATTATATAAATCAAAATCACCAATATTAGAATCCAAAAAAATGCAAATAATCTCCATTTTAATACAAAAAAAGCTATAGGCCATAGTGCGTTAAAAAACAATTGTAAATAATATATAAAGTTTATTTGAGAGTCTATTAATCCATTTGTTTCTAATATTCCATAAGAAATTCCCATTAATATATATAGAAATGTCCAAATAATAGGAAATAATATACTTGGTGGCGATAATAGTGGTTTTTGTAAAGAATTATAATCAATTGAACCTGATATAATAATTCCTACTATTAACCCAACTAATATCGGTATAGCAATAGCTTTAAAATAAATTTTAGAATTAGACATATAACATACCTCCTATTATATTCTATTATAAACTTGCTTTCTAATAACTAAAATTTATTATATTGACTTTCTTTTTAGTTTTTAATTACATTCTTAATTCTTTTCATTATAAAAAATTATTTCTATAATATGATTTTTGTTCTATAATTTTAAATTTCTATTTTTAACTTTTGACATTTTTTATATTGCCATAAAAAAATTAATAATTTTAAAGTACTAAATGTTAACTTCGTATCAAGAACAATATTTAAACTATTTGTATTAGTATATTTTGGTGCTATAGTATAAGTATATTTTTCATCTTTAAATCTATATATAAAATTACCTAAAATTAATGAAATAACAAAAGAAATAGTGGGAATTGAAAATGTAGTCAATATTGGATTTTGAGTTCCAAAAGATATATTCAAATTTAAATTACTTATTATTGGTTTTAAATTTTCTGTATTTATTATATTTTTGTTTTTTCTAATTTCTTTTATTTTATTAATAATACTGCTATATAAATTTTTTTTATTTTTTATTCTATCTTCTATATTAATGTTTATCTTAAAGCCTAAAACTTCTATACTGTTTTTTAATATTTCAATTTTTAAAATTTTTACTATTTTAAAAATATAAATATAAACATTTAATTTAAATCTTTTAATTAACAATCCCTCAATATAATTATCATTATAAGAAATCTCACAGTCACTTATTTCTAAAACTATATTGGAAAAAACTATAGTAACTACTACAAAATCTATAATTAAAATAATAAATAAAATAATTAAAATAATTAGCATTTAACCCTCTTTTAAAATTAAATATGTAAATTAAATATTATTAAATATTATTAATTATCAATTATTAATTATTAATAAAATTATTTTTATGTTATTTTATTTTTATTATTGTATATTTTTTAATTTTTATTATATTTATTATTTATATCATATTATTTTGCGAATACTTATTTTTAAATCTTATTTTTATATTATAATATCATTTTCCTTTTTCTCTCTTTGAAATAAGAATATCTCCAAATATTTCTTTTTGAGTTGCATTAATCTTATTTCTTCTACTTAATTCTAATACTCCTGAAAAGGCAGTAACAACTTCTGCTTTTGGTTTCTCTTTTATTGAAAATAATTTACTAAATACAAATTTACGCTTTTTTACTAGTTCCCTAAAAATATCTTTAACTTTATCTGAAACAGAATATGTATCATAAACAGCTATTTTTTCTAAATTCTCTTTATTTTCATTTTTTTTGTTTTCATTTTTTTCTACTACAATCTTATATTTCTCCACTATGTCTTCCATAGTAAATTCTTTATTTAATTCTTGTTTTGGTAGTTCAATATTATCAGGCAATTTATAAAATCTTTTCGAATATATTTGTATTCTTTCTTTAAATACTTTACTTATTTCTTTATATTGTTTATATTCTATAATTCTCCTCAACAATTCTTCTTCTGACATTTCTGCCTCATCTTCTACTTCTTTTGGTAATAACCCCTTTGATTTAATTAATATTAAATTTGAGGCCATAACTGAAAATTCACTAGCTATTTCTAAATTAAGTTCTTCTTGATTTTGTAAATACTCTATATATTGATCTGTAATATCAGATATGTTTACTTTATATATATCCATCTTATTTTTATCAATTAAATAGCATAATAAATCAAGAGGTCCTTCAAAATTATCAAGTTTTAACTCATATTTTTTTGATTCCAATGATATTATCTTGTTATTCATTTTATAATTTCCTTACTCCCATTCTTTATAGTTCGTCAAATAATACTATTTTATTTATTAAATTATTTCAATTTGAATAAATTTGAATTTCATTTTTTAAGAATTTTTTATTGTTTTTATTGACTTATTTCCTCTAATGCATTGTTTATACTTTCACTCATATATCCTTTTTTTAATAAATAATTTCTTATTTCATTATCTTCAGAATCTTTTTGCTTTTTTAAAATTATTGCTTTAGCAGAATTTTTTTCATATTCTAACATACTTTCTTTATTTTCGCAAATATAGTCATCTATTAAATCTTTATTTATACCTTTTTGAGATATTTTGTATACTAATTCCTTTATTGACATTTTTTTTAAAGCAATAAACTCCTTAATAGATTTCTCTACATATACATAATCATTTATATAGTTTTGATTTTTAAAATATTCTATTGCATCTTCAAGCATATCTATATCTTCTTCAGAAAATTTTTGTCTTATTTCTGCTTCCGTTCTTTTTTTATAAACTATATATTTTAAAATTTTATTTCGTAATTTTTCTACTTTTTCAGCTTGTTCAAATTTTTCTTTGCTCATATATTCCATAATATTTTTTCCTTACATTATTTTATAGTTAATAAATTAGGTATCAATAATTTTGATACCTAATTTATTATTAAACTTATAAGAATTAATAAGATTGTAATGTACTATTTTATTAATTTTCAGATATAATTTCTTCATCTTCTTGATGTTCAAGTTCATCTTCTTCGATTAAAGCATTTTCAAAAGCTTTGTTAAAATTATCTCTAACTTTCTTTTCTATTTCTGCCATAAGTTTTGGATTGTTTTCAAGATATTTTTTTATGTTTTCACGACCTTGCCCAATTTTTTCTCCATTATAACTAAACCATGATCCACTTTTTTCAATAATATCTAAATTAACAGCTAAATCTAATAAACTGCCTTCTTTTGAAATACCTTTTCCATAAATTATATCAAATTCTGCTTCTCTAAATGGAGGAGCTACTTTATTTTTTACAACTTTTACTCTAGTTCTATTTCCTATAACTTCACCATCTTGTTTTATTGATTCAATTCTTCTTATATCCATTCTAACAGAAGCATAATATTTTAACGCTCTTCCTCCTGCTGTAGTTTCTGGATTTCCAAACATTACTCCAACTTTTTCTCTTAATTGATTTATAAATATTATTATTGCGTTTGTTTTATTTATTGTTCCAGCAAGTTTTCTTAAGGCTTGTGACATAAGCCTTGCTTGTAAACCTACATGAGAATCTCCCATATCACCATCTATCTCTGCTTTTGGTACTAATGCAGCAACTGAATCAACTACTACTATATCTATTGCCCCGCTTCTTATTAAAGCTTCTGCAATTTCTAATGCTTGTTCTCCTGTATCTGGTTGAGATACAATCAAATTATCTATATCTACTCCTATTTTTTTTGCATATGATGGATCTAATGCGTGTTCTGCATCTATAAATGCTGCTTCTCCTCCTAATTTTTGAGCTTCAGCAACTGCATGAAGTGCTAATGTTGTTTTACCTGAAGATTCAGGTCCATATATTTCTACTATTCTTCCTCTAGGAATTCCGCCTATTCCTAAGGCTATATCTAAATTCAATGCTCCTGTTGAAATCGCTTCAACTTCCATTGATTTATAATCGCCTAATTTCATAACAGACCCTTTACCAAATTGTTTTTCTATTTGACTCATTGCAGCATCTAATGCTTTTCTTTTTTCTGAATTATCTCCCATATTTTCCTCCTACAAATATTTGTTTGTAAAACTTATGTTCTTATTATATATTTAATTTTTTATTTGTCAATACATTTTTTTAAAATTTTTTAAATAAAATTTATATAATTTTACTATTTATTTTAATTATATTTTTATTTAATAATATACTAATTGTATTCTAATTTTTGCTTTACTCTTTCGCTTTTATGAAATCATATTACTTTTAAAATCAATTTCTACTTTTAGTCATTTTTGAATTTTTTTAATTATATTTATAGTATTTATTGTCTATACCATTGTTCAATATTATGATAAATATTAAATGTGTTCGCTGTAATATTACCTACCAAACTTTGATTACAAACTATAATATCAGTATTTCTATATAGTCCTATATAAGGTACTTCTTCTAAATAAATATCATATAATCTTCCATATTTTTCATATAATAAATTTTTATCACTTGTATTATTTATTACATTCATAATTTCTGTAACTTCTTGATTATGATAATTAGCTAAATTTTGTTCACCAAAAAAAGTATTTAAGTTAGGGGAATATCCTACTTGCATTCCTGTTAGAATACATTCATATTCTCTATTATTTAAAGCCTTTATATAATTATCAGAAGAATAGTATAATATAGATACAGGTACTCCAAAATTAGCAAATTGTTGTTTTATATTTTCTGCAACGCCAACTCTTGTTGGGTTATTTGAATCTATTGTTAATGAAAATTCTAATCTTTGAAGTCTTCCCTCAATTCTTCTTTGCCACAATCCATTAATTTTTTCCCATCCTATTGATGTTAATATTTGATTTGCTTGTTCTAAATCCTGCATAACATTCAAATCTCTAGTATAAAGCCAATTTCCCATATCTAAACTAAAGTTAGAAGATACATAACCTTTTCCAACACATGAAGTAATTAATGAATTTTTATCTATCACTAAGCTTAATGCTTTTCTAGTATTAGGATCACTTAACACTTCATTGCTAGCCGTATTAAAAGCAAGAAATTCATATTCTCTAGATTTATATTCTGTCTTTCTATATCCTAAACTTCCAATATATTCTTCTATATTATTTGCCTGCAATGATAATATATCTATTTCTCCGTTTTTAAATGCAGAATAAACTTCTCCCATTGTTTTATATAAATTTATATTTATTTCTGTTGCCATTGGCTTTCTAGAAGTATCCCAATATAAATCATTTGGTATTAATTTTATAACATTTGAACTCATCTCAGAAATTTTAAACATACCTGTTCCTATAGCTATTTTATCTGTAGTTACAAAATCTTGTCCTTCATAATACCTTTCAGACATTATTGGAAATGTAAGATTATATTCAAAAAACGGTACTGGTTCAGATAAATATATTTTTATAGTATTATCATCTATTACTTCCCATCTTGATACATACCTAAGATTTTCATTATAAACTTTACTAATATTATTATTAATTATTAAATCCATTGTAAATTTAACATCATATGCTGTAAAATTTGTTTTATCTTCCCACAAAACTCCTTTTCTTAGTTTTACTATATATGTTAAATCATCTGTTTTTCCTACTTCTTCTGCTAACCTATATTGTAATTCATAATTTTCACTTAAAGTAACTAATGGTTCATATATCATTTTTGTAATTTCTATAACATTTCTATTATTAGTTAATAATGGATTAATTGTATCCATATCCGCTATTGCTAATCTTAAATCTGTTTGTATGTTCGTTAAAGTTGAAGTTTGATCAGGATTATAATTATACATATCAGTTTTATTTTGAAATATAACATATATTGTATATCCTACTAAAAAAATTACAACTACAGCAAAGATATATTTAAAAAAATTATTACCACTCATATTTTATTACCTTTCTACTTTTACAATAATATATTATTTTTTATTTATTTTCAATACAAAATAAAAAAATAAGCTCACTTTAAACATCAAAACAAGTCTTTTATTTTTAAATTTAAGACCTCTAACTTTATTGATGAAAAAAATTAGCTTATTATATATTTAATTATAATTTAACTATTTTCTAGACTCAATAATTAACTTTATACCTGTTCTATCCTCTCCTTCAACTTGAACCTCAGCAAATGCTGGTATACATACAAGATCAACTCCTGATGGTGCTACAAAAC
>CANQEK010000049.1 GCA_947594985.1 uncultured Clostridia bacterium | reverse complement strand
CAGAGGTGGTCAAATTTGAAATACAAATTTGGCCAACGAAGTTTTTGGTGCCGTGGCTACTATGTAGACACGGTAGGAAAAAATGAAAAGAAAATAGCAGAATATGTGAGAAATCAATTACAGGAAGATATGATGTATGATCAAATAAGCATAAAAGAATATAAAGACCCGTTTAACGGGTAACGAGAAATGCATGTGTCGGATTGGTTATGAGCCTTGAGGCTCTGCTTGTAACGTAGCCTTTTAGGCGTTATGAGTAAAATACCCCCGGCTAAGCCGGGGGATATTTATTATAGCAAGTTAAAAATATCAATTTTTAAGAATAATTTGTATTGACATAATTTATTTATAAATATAAAATATGAAAAAACAATTAAGTTAAAGGGGGAAATTTTTATGTCATTAGTAACAACAAAAGAAATGTTTGAAAAATCTATGAGAGAAAATTTTGCGATTGGAGCATTTAATATTAATAATATGGAATTTATTCAAGCAATAACAGATGCTGCTGAAGAAGCAAAATCACCAGTAATTTTGCAAGTTTCTTCAAGTGCTATAAAATATGCAAGAATGAATTATATAATAAAAATGGTAGAAGCTGCTGTTGAGACTACAACTATACCTATTGCTCTACATTTAGATCATGGACCAGATTTTGAAACTTGTAAAATGTGTATAGATAATGGTTTTACTTCTGTAATGATAGATGGTTCAAAATATGATTTTGAAGAAAATGTAGCATTAACTAAAAAGGTTGTTGAATATGCACATTCGAAAGGTATTGTAGTAGAAGCAGAACTTGGAAAACTAGCAGGAGTAGAAGATGAAGTTAACGTATCTGAAGATGATGCAAGATATACAGATCCAGATCAAGCATATGAATTTGTACAAAGAACAGGATGTGACTCATTAGCAATAGCTATTGGAACAAGTCATGGTGCGTATAAATTTAAAGGTGAGGCTAAATTAAGATTTGATATATTACAAAGAGTAAAAGAAAAACTACCAAATACGCCAATTGTTTTACATGGTGCTTCAACAGTAATTCCTGAACTTGTTGAAATGTGTAATAATTATGGTGGTGAAATTCCAGGAGCAAAAGGATGTCCAGATGAAATGTTAAAGCAAGCAGGAGAAAGTGGAGTATCTAAAATAAATGTAGATACAGATTTACGATTAGCAATGACTGCTCAAATTAGAAAAATATTTAAAGAACAACCTTCAGTGTTTGACCCTAGAAATTATTTAGGGGCTGCTAAAGAAGAAATAAAAAATACTGTTTTACACAAAATTAATGATGTTTTTGGTTCAGCTAATAAAGCATAATGGGGTAAAGCTTTTATTAATAGAAAATAAGAAGAACTTTTACATTATATAAAAAAGAAAATAGTAATTTATTGGATTTTACTATTTTCTTTTTTCTTTTAATGCACGTCTTATTTTTAAATCGGCATCTTTTTTAGCAATATCGTTACGTTTATCAAATAATTTTTTACCTTTACCAATTCCTATTTCAATTTTTACTTTATTTTTTTTCATATACATTTTTATAGGAATGATAGAAATTCCTTTTTGTTTAACCATTCCATATAATTTATTTATTTCTCGTTTGTTTAAAAGAAGCTTTCTAGTACGCAAAGGATCTTTATTGTATATATTTCCAAATTCATAAGGGCTTATATGCATTCCGAAAATAAAAACTTCACCATTTTTTATAGTTATATAAGTATCCTTTATATTAGATTTTCCGTTTCTTATTGATTTTATTTCTGTTCCAGTTAAGACAATCCCAGCTTCTAAAGTTGATTCTATTGTATAGTTATGATATGCAGTTGGATTTTTTGCAAGCAATTTTTCTTCCATGAATATATCCTTTCAAATAATTTATTATAACTATAACATATTTATATAATTTTAGCAAATAATAATATGTATTATGAATCAAATTTTATTTAATAAGAAAATTAATAGAAAATTAAAATATATTTTTAGAGTTCAGTTTATAATTTCTGTTTTAACTTCAATTTTCTTAATTTCATTATTTTTTATGGATTATAATGAAGATGAGAATTTAGAAAATATATCAAAAATAATTAATAAAAATATAGGTTTAACCTCTATATATGATGCTAATAAAACTAGCAATTATAATAGCTATTTAGGAAAAATTTATATAGATAAAATTGATTTAGAATATGCAGTATTTAATTCTTTTAATGAAAAATTATTAAAAATTGCACCTTGTAAATTTAGTGGGGTTAATGTAGGAGAGAGAGGAAATATTTGTATAGCTGGTCATAATTATAATGATGATAGATTTTTTGGTAGATTAGATGAATTGGAATTTGGAGATATAATAAAAATAGTAGATTTAAAAGGAAAAGAATATGAATATATTGTTTATAATACTTTTGAAACAGATGAAAATGATACTTCAATACTTAAATCTAATAAAAATTATGAATTAACGCTTTTAACTTGCAACAATGCTAATAAAAAAAGAATTATTGTTAAATCTTATTTTAAAGAGTATTAAATTATAAAATTTTATGATTAGTAGAGTAAAAAAGAAAAATGTAGATATTTTAAAATGTACTTGACATTAGGTCCATTTTATTTTAAATTTACATTTTTCTTTTTTATTGTTTGATAATATTTTATTGTTCGAATGTGTTGTCAATTATTTCATTATTAATATCAGATTCGTTTGAATTAGTAGTATTAGTAGAGTTATTTATTTCTGGAAGCGTATTTTGAGTTTTATTTTCATCATTTGTTGTATTTGTATTATTACTACTATTGTTATTATTGTTATTACTATTATTATTGTTGTTGTCATTATTATTATTATCATTATTACTATTATTATCATTGATATTACTATTTTGTTCTTGTTGATATATATATGAGTCTGGATTATGTATTGTATCATTTTCTTCTGTTGTTTTAACTTCTTGACTAGTATTATTTTGCAAAGAAGAAGTATTAGGTTGATTATTAGGTTCTGCATTTTTAATAATATTATTTCCAGAATGTTCCGTACAATATGTTGTTGGTGCAGTTCCTTCTAAGAAATATTCAGTATATGAATTACTACAACCAGTATTTGAAAGAAGACCCGTTTTTGGACATATTTCTGCTGTAACAATCCCTTTATCTGGAATTTCAAATGTTTTGTTAGGTAATCCTGAATGAATTGTTTTCATTACACTAGACCATATTTGTCCTGAAGGATTTTTATTATTAAAATATATTGTTTCATTAAGGTCAAATCCAAACCATGTAACAGCAGTATAGTAAGGAGTGAAACCACAAAGCCATCTATCATAATCTTCATTAGTTGTTCCAGTTTTTGCAGCCACATCTATTCCAGAAATATTACAGTATTTTGCAGTTCCAGCGATACCTTTAACAGGTTGTGTTAATAACGATTGTAAAATATAAGCAACTTGTTTAGAAAATATCTCTTTAGATTTTTGTTTAGATTTAACAACAATTTTTCCAATTGCATTTTCTATTTTTGTATAAAAAGTCGGATTTGTATATATACCATTATTAGCTATTGTTTCGTAAGATACAGCCATTTCTAAAGGACTAATTCCTTTATCTAATCCTCCTAGAGCTAAATTCAAATTTTCATCAGTTTTTGTTAGAGAGGTAATACCTAATTTTTTCATATAATCAATTGATACTTTTGGAGTTACCTGTTCCATTATTTTAACAAATGGAATATTTTGAGAAGATTCTACAGCACTTCTTACTGTAATTTGTCCCTTATAATCATTATAATCTGTAGGTGAATATCCTTCCTCAGTTCCATCATCAAAAGTTGTTGGTTCGTCAGTAAAAATTGTTGCTGGAGTTATTATTTTTTTATCTATAGCTGGTAGTAATACAGATAATGGCTTACCACTAGAACCAGTTTGTCTTAGAGCCTGAGTAGCTCTGTTAAATCCTCTTGACGTTTTTTCACCAATACCTCCAACACAACCTAAAACTTGACCTGTTGAATTTTCAATAACAATCATTGCTGCTTGTGATGTTACTGAAGAGTCTTTATTAGATTTTAAAATATATTTCTTTTTTGATAATTCATCTTCTATAGTTTTTTGAATATTTGAGTCTTGAGTACTATAAATTGTTAAACCAGCCATTTCTATATAATTAGTAGCAAAATTTTTTGATATTTTTTTCTTATTTGAAATATCATCAATTATTTCTGTTAAAAGTGCATCTGTATGATAAGAATATATATTGTTTTCTTTTTCATTTACTATTTTTCCTTTTTTAAATTTTATACCTGTTTCAAGTTTTGATATTGCTTCATTATATTCAGTTTCATTAATATATTTAAGTTCTAACATTTTTGATAATACGGTTTGCGTTCTTATTTTTATTTTTTCTTGATTATCTTCTTCTCCAAATGGATTATAAGAATTAGGTGAATTATTTATTCCTGCTAAAAAGGCACACTCTGCTAGATCTAATTCAAAAACAGATTTATCAAAATAATAATTTGCTCCAAGCTCAACACCATATATATTAGGTCCAACATATATAACATTTAAATAGGCTTCTAAAATTTGATCTTTTTCTAAAACTCCTTCAAGTGATAATGCTTTAATCCATTCATTAATCTTTCTTGTAACCTTTGAAGAATTATCACCAGTTAGATTTTTTACTAATTGCTGTGTAATACTACTTCCACCAAAAGAAGCAGAACCTAAGTTTCTTATGTATGAAAAAATAGCAGCTGTAGTTCTTGGAAAATCAACTCCATGATGTTTATAAAAACGTTGATCTTCAATTGAAATGTAAGCATTTATAAGATTTTTAGGCATATTTGCTATTGAGATATTTTTTGTATTTTTACTATTTCCAATTTCAGCTATTACATTTCCATTGCGATCAATGACTTTTGATGGAGTATTAGAAATCATATCTTGTGCTAAATTTTGCCATTTAGATATATAAATTCCAGTTTTTATTGCTATAAATATTATTAAAATAAAAATTATTATAAAAATAATTTTTATTTTTCTTTTAATTATAATATTTTTTGAATCTTTTTTATGTTTTACATATTTTTCTTCATTATTTTCAATTCTATTCAATTTTTTCCCTCTTTTTAAATTTATATTATATAAAAAGAATATCAAATAATAAGTAAAAAGTAAAGATGTCTATGTATAGTTAAAATTTATTGTATTAATAAAGTCTAATCATTTTAAATAAGTCATTTAAACTAAAAATTAGTTAAATTATTATTGACTAGTAAAGAAAATTGTGATAATATACGAACATAAGTTCTAAGATTATCAGAAAATAAAGAGGAGTTTGTATGGATGAAATAACAAATACATTAATAATATTAAGAGAAGATAAATACAGAGAATTTAATAAGAATTTGTGTCCTGATACAAATATGGAAATGTTAGGAATTAGAATACCAATATTAAAGAAATTTGCAAAAGAAATTTTAAAAGAAAATAAATATGATTGGAAATCTTTTATAGAAAAGAAAAATATTAAATATTTTGAAGAAGTTTTATTACAAGGTTTTTTAATAGGATACAGTAATATAGATTTTGATAAAAAGTTGGAATATATAAAAAAATTTGTTCCTAAAATAGATAGTTGGCAAATTACTGATACATTTGTTCCTACACTAAAAATAAAAGAGAAAGATTTAAAAAAATATTGGAAATTTATTTTACCATATACTGCCTCTAAAAAAGAGTTTGATGTTAGATTTGCAATTATTTCTATGTTAGACTATTATATAACAGATGAATATATTGACAAAGTAATAGGAATATTAAATAATATAAAACATGAAGGGTATTATGTTAAAATGGGACTTGCTTGGATTATTGCAGAAATTGGTGTTAAATATAATCAAAAAGCAATTGAAATTTTAAATAATAAAAAGTTAGACAAATTTACTCATAATAAAGCTATTCAAAAGATGATAGAATCATATAGAATTAATAATGAACAGAAAAAAATATTACGAGAAATGAAAATAAAATAGATATAAAAAGGAGTTTATCATGTTATCAGAAAATATAATACAAAATAAAAAAATATATATATTAATATTTTTTACTTATTCTTTTGCAGGATGGTTTATGGAATCTGTAGGAGGAATTTTAAATGTTAAAAAATTTATAAATAGAGGATTTCTTATAGGTCCATATTGTCCTGTTTATGGTATAGGTGTTGTTATAGTTTCAATTTTATTAAAAAATTATTCAAATGATATACCAGCCTTATTTATTTTATCTACAGTAATTTGTGGTACTCTAGAGTATTTAACAAGTTATTTGATGGAAAAGCTATTTAATGCAAGATGGTGGGATTATCATAATAAAAAATTTAATATTAATGGTAGAATATGTTTAGAAATGCTTATACCTTTTGGAATTGCTTCAACTTTAATTATCTGTTACTTAAATCCACTATTATTAAAATTTTTTCAAAATTTAAATCCTATATTAATTCATATTATTACTGCTTTTTTGACTATTTGTATTATAATTGATTTTATTATTTCTTTTGTTATTATTTCAAGCTTTAAAGGTGAAACATATGCGACTAGAGATAATACAGAAGAAATTGAAAATAAAGTTAAAGAAAAAACAGAAGAAATTGGAAATAAAGTTAAAAATAAAACAGAAGATGTTTTAATGAAAGCAGAATCAGATTTTAGACTATTTGGAAGAAGATTAAAATTAAGTAGATTAAAATTAGAAAAAAAGGTAAGATTTACGAGAAAAAAAATATCAGAAACTACAATTTTAACTATAAAAAATATAGCTAATGAAGTGGATAAAAAAAGAAAATCTTTTATAGAAAAAGTTTCTAGAGAGAAAAATAAAGTTGATGAACAAATGAAACAAAGAAGAGCAGAATATGAGCTTAAGCAAAAAGAAAAGAAACAAATATTAAGTAATGAATTTCAAAAAAGAAAAAATAATTTAATAGGATTTCAAAAAATATCAAAAGAAAAATTTAGTAATACTGTGAAAAGTATAAAAAATTCTTCTGAAGAGTTTACTAAAATAGTTACTGAAAATTTTAGGAAAAAATCAATTTTACGAAATAGATTAATAGAAGCATTTCCAAAATTAGAGGTAAAAATATCAAAAGAGAAAGGCAAAAAAAACAAGAATAAAGAAGCAAAATAAAAGAAGAAAAAGCTAAAGGAAAAAAGATTAAAATAAAAAAATTTTTTCTTGCTCACATAATATGTTAAAAAATAATATAATATAAAAAAGGAGGAAGAGAAATGTTTTTTTGTAAATTTAAAAAAGTTATTGCTGGAATTTTAATTGGATTTGGAATTGGTATTTTATTGGTTTTGTTTCTTCCTCCAATTGCCTGGATTTGCATAATGGGAATAGGAATGCTATTAGGAGGCATAAAATTTTTACTAGGTAAATAGGAGGAAAGATTATGACGATTGTAGTAAAAAAAGTACCTAAATTTTTAAGAGGATTTGTGAAGTTTATTTTTGGAATTAAATCTACATAAATAAAATCACATAATTAACAAAATAAAAATTTAGAAATAAAATTTAACACAAAAAAGCTGTTAATTTAGATTAACAGCTTTTTCAAAATTATAAAATTATCAAAGTGATTTAAAAAAATATATAAATTTTATTATATATTAATTATATAAATTTTATTATATATTAATTATATAAATTTTATTATATATTAATTATATAAATTATTTTATATAAATTTTATACAGCTCTTTTAACTTTTCCAGAACGTAAACATTTAGAACATACAGAAACTCTTTTTACTTCTCCATCTATAACTGCTTTTACACTTCTTAAATTAGGTTTTACAGTTCTTGTAGTTCTTTTACTGATATGAGAACGTGTAATACTAAGTTGTTTTCCAAAACTTGTTTCTTTACCACAAAATGCACATTTTGCCATATCTAAAGCACCTCCATTTTATTTAATAAACTGACTAAATAATAGTCTAACATAATTTTTTAAAAAAAACAAGTAATTTTTAAAAAAATATATGTTTTCTCGAAATATATGTGAAATATAAATAATAAGATGGTAAGAAAATTAAATGACTGGTTAGAAATAATGATATATAAAATATAAAATACAAAATAAAAAAAGATAAAATACAAAAATAAAAAAGGTAGAATGCAAAAATATAAAATTTAAAAATATAAAATATAATTGATTTAAAAAAGTTATATGGTAAAATAAATACAGATATATATAAGAGAAAGGATTTAATTTTAATATGAAAAAATTTTTAAAGTTTTTATTTGTTGTAATTTTTATTGTGTTAATTACATTTTGTGGATATTTTTCTTATACAAAATTTGTTGATTATTTTAAAAGTCAGAACAATGATATGAATGTTGAAGGCGAAAATAATTTAAAAGGAGATTTATCATTACAGGAACCAATTTTTTCTTTAGAAGAATATCCTAAAGTTGATGCTTCTCTTGCAACTCAGCCTTTAACAGATGCTTTTATTAAGAATTTTACAGGAAAAGATGATATTTCTAATCTTGAGTATACAAATACTCATCCTGCATATACACGTTTAGTTGATAAAGAAGTTGATTTAATAGTCGTTACTGAACCTTCAGAAGAAGAGTTGAAGTATGCTAAAGACGAAAATGTTGAGCTAGAAGTAATACCAGTTGTTAGAGAAGGTTTTGTATTTTATGTGAATGTTAAAAATCCTGTAAAGAATTTAACTATAGAACAAATTCAAAATATTTATACTGGTGAAATAAAAAATTGGAATGAAGTAGGGGGAAATAACGAAAAAATAATACCATATCAAAGACCAGCAAATTCAGGAAGTCAAACAGGAATGCTATCTTTAGTAATGAAGGATAAAAAAATAATGCAACCTATAAAAGAAAATTTAGTAGACACGATGTTTGAAATTATTAATTTAGTATCTGATTATGATAATGGTGAAAATTCTATTGGTTATTCATATTATTACTATGCTACTACTATGTTTGAAACAATTGATAAAAATATTTCAGATAGAATAAGATTATTATCTATAAATGGAATCGAACCAAACAATCAAACAATAAAAGATCAAGAGTATCCTCTACAAACAGCTTATTATATAGTTATTAGAAAAGATGAACCTGCTGAAGGTAATACACGAAAATTAGTAGATGCAATGTTATCAGATAGAGGACAAGCTATTGCAGAGGAGGTAGGATATGTCGGTGTCAAATAATAAAAAAAGTAATGGAATATTTAAATTTCTTGTAATATATACAATTATTGTTATATTAGTAACTGTAGGATTAGTATATTTTTATAAAGTAAAAGGACAAAGTATTTTAGAATATTTTGGAATTTTAAAAGATAATGATACAATTAGTAAAGAAAATTCAGTTGATGTAGACAATTATTTAAATGATGATAATATAAAAAGAACATCTTTCCTTGATAAATATTATGCGAATAATATTAAAATTGAAAATAAAAGTATTACAAAAGGAAATATTATAGGATATGATTATCAAGGTGAACCAATACATAAATTAACAATTAATTATAATGAGATTTCAGGACTAAAAGATAAAATTATTCAAGATAATATAAATAGAAAAATAAAAGAAAAAGCTGAAAGTTTTATTGTTGACGAAGAAATTTATGATAATAAAGTAGATAGAATACTTATCGAAACATATATATATGGTAATTTTGCTGATTTATTATCTATACAATTATATAAAAATGTTATGTATAAAGATGATGGAACTATTGAACAAATTAATAAAGTAAGTTATAAATGCTTAAATTTTAGACTAGATACTGGAAAAGAAATTGAATTAAGTGATATTTTTACAAAAGATGCGAGTATAAAAAATATTTTATCTCAGGTTATTTATAATGATAAAGCATATAAATATGTTAATTATGACAATTTAGCTCCAGATTTGGATAAGATTGACTATGGAAAAATTGAAAATGATGTTTTTAACGTAGTTTCTCAATTTAATAATGAAAACGAACATAATTTTTACTTTTCTGAAACAGATTTAGTTGTTATAATTAAAGATGAAGTATTTGTTATAGAAATGAAAGATTATAGTAATTATATCAATATATTCAATATTGTAAACAGTCAAGAGAGTTTATATGATAATGGAAACAAAGAAAAAATTGCATTTTGTTTTCGGAATCAATTATTTTGAAAGTTTTCAATATTATGATTCTGTCGATACTAATAAATTCTTGTCTGTTTTTAATTACTATAAAAATTCTTCAGATGATCAAGAAAAATATACAGCTACTTATGATAAAAATATGAATAATATAATTAATGCTATAAAAAATGATACAAAAAATACAAGTTCTAAAAGAGGCTATATTTATAATATAAATGGATTTTATACAGAATCTAATAGTCCAGTTTTTGGTGGAGAGAGACTTGAAATAGATTTTGATAATTTTGAAAATAAGGTAGAGGAAATATATTCATTATATTCAAGACAGAAATCTAGTGGTGAATTTTATTTTTCTTTATCGAATATTTATTCAGATGAAATTTTAAAAGAATATAATATTGTTTCAGTTGTTCCAATTGAAATTAGAGATAATAATTTAGATGGAATATTTGAATTAGGAATACAAGTTGAAACACAAAATGGCACAAAATATGAATATTAGAAAATATTTTGTTTACATAATTAAAAGTTTTTATATTGACTTTTTTGTAAAATATAGTATAATAATATTGTAGTAATAAAGGAAGGGAGCATAAGAGTATGCTAGCTAAAATATGGAAGAGAGTTTTACTTGCGATATGTATAGTAGCTTGTATATTTAATTTAATGTCTAAACTTGTAAATCGTCACTCTTTAAAGGAAAATTTGAAAAATGCTAATGATGGATCAACAGTTTTTGATTTTTTTAAAAGTAGTGATGTTAAAGCAACACAAGGAACAGATATTCTAGATGATACAATGAATGAAAAAACTCATGTTGAAAATAATAATGCTGAAGGATATGATGATAATTCTGAAAATATTGAAGAAACAGTAGAAGAAGATGAAATTTATTCAACAGACAAAGATAATGTAATTATTGATGAAGAAAATGAAAATATTGAGAACGATAATGAAATTAAAGAAAATAAAAAGTCTTAAAAGTAAAAAGATTATACAATAACATTTTAAAGAATACTTGCAATAAAAAAAATAATATGTTATTATATATAAGATGTTTTTAAAAATGTAAGAAAGAGGTGAATTTCATGAAGGCAGAAATACAACCAAAATATATGGCTTCTAAAATTATATGTGCATGCGGTAATGTAATAGAAACAAATTCAACAAAACCAGAAATGAAAGTTGATGTTTGTTCTAAATGCCATCCATTTTGGACAGGAAACTTAAAACAAAATGCTACAGGTGGTAGAGCAGATAAATTTAAAAAGAAATATGGTATTGCTTAATATATAAATAGATAAAATCTAAGTATTACTATTTTGTGTAGAAATAAAAAAGTGAATTGAATAGTCGCTGGTGAAAATCGAAAGAATTCACGAGAGGAAAGTCCGGGCTCCATAGAGCAATAATACTTGATAACGTCAAGCGGGGG
>CANQEK010000048.1 GCA_947594985.1 uncultured Clostridia bacterium | reverse complement strand
ATTAAGAAGTCCAGCACTACAAGCAGACCCACTTGAAGCACATATTCCTTTTTGATCTAATTCAGATAATAATCTACTTCCATCTACACCTGTAAAAGAAATATTAGCATTACCTGAAAGTCTTTTCTCCATACTACCATTTATTCGTACATAAGGTATTTTTTCTTTGATTTCAGAAATATAATAATCTCTTAACCTTTTCAAATGTCTATTATATTCTACTAAGTTTTCATTAGCAATTTCCAAAGCTTTGCCTATTCCAACTATTCCAGCAACATTCTCCGTTCCTGCTCTTTTATCTCTTTCTTGATGACCACCATCTTGAATTCTCATAAATGGTATTTTTTCATTAATATAAGCTATACCAATACCTTTAGGTCCATAAAATTTATGTCCTGAAATAGATAAAGCATCTATATTATATTTTTTCACATCTATATCTATGTTACCTACTGCTTGAACAGAATCTGTATGAAAATATATTCTATATTTTTTGGTAATTTCACCAATTTCTTTTATAGGTTGAATAGTTCCTATTTCATTATTAGCAAACATAATACTAACTAAAATAGTATTTTTAGTAATATATCTCTCTAATTCATTTGCATCTATTATTCCTTCTGAATTTGGATTTAAATAAGTAACTTTAAATCCAAATCTTTCTAAATATTTGCAAGTATTTAAAACTGCCGGATGTTCTATTGTACTAGTAATAATATGATTTCCTTTATTTCTATTTGCAAAAGCTATCCCCTTCAATATTAAATTATCACTTTCAGTTCCTCCACTAGTAAAATAAATTTCATTTACTTTGCAATTCAAAATATTTGCAATTTTCATTCTATATATATTAATAATTTCTTTATTTGATTTTCCTATACTATATAAAGATGATGGATTGCCATATTCTTGAGAAAAATATGGTAACATCTCTTTTAAAACCCTTTCATCAACTGCTGTTGTTGCTGAATGATCAAAATATCTTATTTTCATTTTCATTCTCCTATAAATTAATCACAAATTAATACCAAAATAATGAAAAAAATATCAATTTCTATATAATATGAGAAATTGATATTTTTTGTGAAATCATAAGTTATTTATACTTTTTATTTGTATTTCATTCATTTTTTTATAATAATTTGGTATAATGTTTTAAACATTTTTATTTATAGAACAATCAAAATTACTCTTATTGAGATTCCCACCTTTTTAACTTTATATCTTTATACTTATCTAGAATTTTCATATATTTTTCATATTCTTCTTCCCACAACATATCTGGCACTTTACCAAATGCATCAAACACAGTATCTGCTTCTTTTAGAAATAAAATCTGTTGTTGAGGAGTAAGATTTTCATATTTTATTGAAAAAGCATATAATTTATTTAAAGTATCATTAGCTTTTATAAAAGACCAAAAATCTTTTACTTCCATACCTGCTAACTTTATTTGTGCAACAGCTAAAATTGCTAAAAATACTATCATCATTACTAAAATACATATTATTACTGCAAATATCAAGAATAACACCTATCTTTCTTTTGTTAGAACTATAGCGATTATAACATATACTTTTTTTTTAATCAATATATTGAAAAATTTTTATTCTATATGTTATTATAATATCTATACTTAATATAGGAGGAACTTATGGAAGAACAAAAATTTAAAGATATAAAAAAAGTTGGATTAGCAGGAATTTTTGGTAATATTTTTCTATTAATTATAAAAGCATCTATTGGTATATATTCTCATAGTCAAGCAATGATTGCTGATAGTGTTAATAGTGCATCTGACATAATAGCTTCTCTTATGACTTTTATAGGTAATAAAATCTCAAGCGAACCAAAAGATAATGATCATAATTTTGGACATGGAAAAGCTGAATATATATTTTCTCTTTTTATAAGTATAACTATGATACTAGTTTCAATAAAATTATTAGTTGATTCAGCATTAAGTTTAATTAAAAAATCTTATTTTGAATTTTCTCTAATCTTAGTTATTATATGTATAATAACTATAATTACTAAATTTTGTTTATATCTTTACACAAAATTTATGTTTAAAAAATATGACAACATACTATTAAAATCAAATTATAAAGATCATAGAAATGATTGTATTATTACATTATTTACATTATTATCTATATCATTTGGTTTTATTGGAATATATTGGATAGATGGTGTAGTTGGTATTGGAATTGCAATCTGGATTTTACTAACAGGAATAAATATTTTTATAGAAAGCTATAATGTTCTTATGGATATATCTCTTGATGAAAAAACAAAAGAAATAATATTTAACCTAGTAAAACAGCATGACGATATAAAAAATTGTTATAATTTATACTCAACTCCAATAGGTTATAAATATTTCGTAGTATTTACAATAGCAGTAGATGGAAACATGAGTACTTATGATAGTCATAATTTAGCAAATCATCTTGAAAAAGATGTAGAAGCATTAGAAAAAATAGATAAAGCTGTAGTACATGTACACCCTACAGACATGAATAAAGCTCGTTAAAATATAACGAGCTTCTATTTTATGAAATAAATACCTTCATTCCAATTTTACACTATTTTAACTTTGAATCTGCGAAGTTTTAATTTTTTCTATATATTGATCATCAAATTTTTTTAAGATAATTTCTCCATTTTGAAACAATATTATATTTTTCTCATTTTTTAAAATTTTTCCATCTAAAATTCCTTCTGCAATTTTATCTTCAATATAATTTTGAACAGCTCTTCTTATTGGTCTTGCTCCATAATTAATATCAGTACCTTTTTCTTGTATCAAATCTTTTATAGAATCATCTACAACTAAAAAATAATTTTGGCTATTTAATCTTTTTATAACTTTATCTAACATTAAGTCAATTATTTTTCTAACTTCATTTTTTCCTAATCTATGAAAAATAACAGTCTCATCAATTCTATTCAAAAATTCGGGTTTAAATTCTTTCTTTAATTCTGACATAACACTTCTCTTTATCTCATTATATTCATCTTCATCTGAAAATTCATTATTTGAAAACCCTAACCTTTTTCTTTCTGTAATAGTTCTTGCACCTATATTTGAAGTCATTATAATTACACAATTCT
The DNA here is from genome assembly GCA_947594985.1 of uncultured Clostridia bacterium. GTDB lineage: Bacteria > Bacillota > Clostridia > TANB77 > CAG-508 > Scatovivens. The sequence goes on along the minus strand of CANQEK010000048.1, from coordinate 8,770 downwards.
TAAAACTTACTGTTCTCCCCTGACTATCTGTTAAAATTCCATCTTCCAATATTTGTAATAATATATTCATAACATCACTATGTGCTTTTTCAACTTCGTCAAATAAAATAACTGAATATGGCTTTCTTCTAACTTTTTCTGTTAGTCCATTATTCTCTTCATATCCAACATATCCTGGAGGAGAACCAATTAATTTAGAAACAGAATGACTTTCCATATATTCTGACATATCAATTCTTATCATAGAATTCTCATTTCCAAACAAACTTTCAGATATAGCTTTAGTAAGTTCTGTTTTTCCGACACCCGTTGGTCCTAAAAATAGAAAAGAACCAATTGGTCTATTAGGATCTTTAAGTCCAACTCTGCTTCTTCTTATAGCCTTTGAAACAGCTGTTATTGCATCATCTTGACCAACAACTCTATTATGCAAATTTTTCTCAAGATTTTTTAATTTCTCTGTTTCACTTTCTGTAATTTTATAAATTGGAATTCCTGTCCATCTAGATATAATTAGTTCTACATCATCTTTTTCAATATTTATTACTTTTTTATTATTTTTATTTTTCCATTTATCATTTTCCTTTTCTAGTTTTTGAAGTAAATCTTTTTCAGCATCTCTAAGCTTTGCTGCTCTTTCATAATTTTGAATATTTATTGCCTCTTCTTTTTCTCTAACAATTTTTTCTAATTCTTTTTCCATATTTTTTAAATATTCTGGTTCTATAAAAGATTTTAATTTTATTTTAGCTGACGCTTCATCTATTAAATCTATAGCCTTATCTGGTAAAAATCTATCATTTATATATCTACTAGAAAGTTCTACTGCCGCCGAAATTGCTTCATCAGTTATTTTTACATTATGATGTGCTTCATATTTATCTCTAAGTCCCTTTAAAATTTTTATAGAATCATCACTACTAGGTTCATCAATGTTAACTGGCTGAAATCTCCTTTCTAAAGCAGAATCTTTTTCTATATATTTTCTATACTCTTTTAAAGTGGTTGCACCTACAACTTGAATTTCACCTCTTGCTAAAAGTGGTTTTAGAATATTAGCAGCATCTATTGCACCTTCTGCTGCACCAGCACCAACAATTGTATGAATTTCATCTATAAATAATATAATATCTTGAGCTTTTTTTACTTCTGCCAAACATTTTTTTACTCTCTCTTCAAAATCTCCTCTATATTTTGCACCAGCTACCATAGAAGTTATATCTAATGTAATTACACGCTTATTTTTTAAATTTTCTGGAATATTCCCATTAATTATTTTTTGAGCTAATCCTTCTATAACAGCTGTTTTACCAACTCCAGGTTCTCCTATTAGGCAAGGATTATTTTTTGTTCTTCGAGATAAAATTTCTATTACTCTGTCAGTTTCTTCTGTCCTTCCTATTACAGGATCTAGTTTTCCTTCCATTGCTTGTTTTGTTAAATCATTACCAAATTGATTTAAAGTTTGTGTTGAATTATAATTTGACTGGTTATCTTTATTATCTATATCTTCATTAACATTTTCTTCAAATTCATTTAATGTTTTAGCAATATCTGTATATAACATATCTGGATCAACTTCTAAATCAATTAATATTCTAATAGCTAAACTATCGTTTTCTTTCATAATTCCAACTAAAAGATGTTCTGTCCCAATATAATTTGATCCCAATTTTTTTGCTTCTACATAAGAATTTTCCAATACTTTTTTAGTTCTAGGTGTAAACCCCAAAACTGAAAAATTTTCTTTAATCTGTGCACCTATTAATTCCTCTATTTTATCTAATATATCTTCTGGAGTAATTCCTTGATTTTCTAAAACTTTACCTGCAACACCATTTTCTTCACATGCCAAACCATACAAAATATGTTCTGTTCCAATATAAGAATGTCCTAAATCAATTGCAAGTTCATTTGCAATTGATAAAACTTTCTCACCACTTTTTGTAAATTTATATACCATAAAAAAACCTCCAAGAATTTTCTTACTATTAATATACACAGTTTGCTTATTTTTTAAACTTTATTTTGGTAATCTTATAGTAAATATTGATCCATTTGGTTTATTATGAGTTGCTTTGATAGTTCCTGCATGTTCTGAAACAATTAAATTTGCAATTGAAAGTCCAAGTCCTGTTCCTCCTGTTTCTCTACTTCTTGCTTTATCTTCTCTATAAAATCTTTCAAAAACTCTTGTTAATCCTTCATCACTAATTCCAATTCCAGTATCTTTTACCTCAATAACGCATTTATTATCTTTGGAATAAGTAATAATTTCAATTTTATCTCCTTTTTCTGTATATTTTATAGCATTATCTAAAAGAATTATCATTAATTGATATATTTTATTTGTATCAACATCTATATCCATTTTGTAATTAAGATTTAAATTAATCTCTTTTTCTTGCATTTGAGCAATTTCCACATAAGGGTTTACAATTTCTTTAATATATTCATCAATATTTATATTTTCTTTCTGTAAATTAATTTTATTATTATCTGCTCTTGATAAAAAAAGTAAATCCTTTACTAGTTTTGAAAGTCTTTTTGTCTCATTAAGAGTTAAACTAATTTCTTCTGATTTATCTATTATCTTAGCATTTGGTTCTTGCAATAACAGTTCTTGTTTCGCCTGAATTATAGTAAGAGGCGTTCTTAATTCATGAGAAACATTTTGTACAAATTCCATTTGTTTTATTAGATTATCACTTAATGGTTTTAATGTTCTTTCCGAAACTAAATAACTTGCAAAGATTGATAAAACGCAAACTAATATTATTGCAGAGACAATTATTTGAAAATATCCATTTACTAAATTTCTTTCGCTATCAACATTAATTAATAATTGCACATATTTATTATATTCTTGACTATTTCCTAAAACTAAAAAATTAATTGCTCTGTAATAATATTTATTTTCTATTGAAGTTTCATAAATTTTATCCATATTTTTTTCATTAAATGTAAGTTCATCAATATAATCTTCTAATCGTCCAAGATTTTCACTTAAAATATTACCATTTATATCTCTTATAATTACTATAATATTAGGATTTATAATTTTTCTAGTAATTGAATAATCAGAATTTTCATTAATTGAATCTTGAAAAATAACAAAATTTTCATTATTTCCTAACATACCTGAATTAATAAAAAAATTAATTTTTAAATTATTAGAGTCTAATATAAGATTTTTACTTTCATATAATTCCTTATCAACACCACTATATATATTATTTCTTATCATAAAAAATAGAAATAATCCAAATACTATAAAAATACTTATAAATATCCCAAGATTATAAATAATATGTTTAAATAACTTTAATTTTAGTTTATCTTTTTCTTCCATTTCTTACCTTCTTTTATTCAGACCAAATATAACCAACGCCTCTAATTGTTTTCAAATATTTATCATATCCTATTTTTTTTAATTCTTTTCTTAATCCACTTGCATATACTTCAATTACATTTGCTGTTGTCTCACTATTAAATCCCCATATCTTATCAAAAATCTGCTCTTTAGTTATTATAGTATTTTTTGAATTAATTAGATATTCTAACATATCAAATTGTTTTCCTTGAAGAGTTATTTGTGCTTTATCCGTTGAAATTTTTCTATTATTTAAATCTAAAATTAAGCCTTTAAATTCAATTACATTTTCCGTATAATTTCCATTAGAACGTCTAATTAAAGCTTCTAATCTAACAATTAATTCTTCTCTATTAAATGGTTTTACTAAATAATCATCTGCCCCCAACCTAAATCCTTTTACTTTGTCACCTATACCATCTTTTGCTGTTAAAATCAATACAGGAGTATATATTTTATCAGCTCTTAATTTTTCAAGGACTTCATATCCATTCATTACAGGCATCATAATATCCAAAATTATAGCATCATAGATTTCTTGTTTAGCATATAATATTCCTTCCTCACCATCATATGCATGATCAACTTCATATTTTTTTCCAATACATTGCTCAACTGTCTTTGCAAGTATTTTATCATCTTCTACTATCAAAATTCTCATATATTACCTCACATAAAATGCATTGATATCACAAATACATTATAATACCAATGCATTTAACTATTTATTTAATTATATTTTATACATTATAACTTAAATTTATATTAAATCATAATTATTTTTCATGATTAATTGAAAAATATTTTATAATTAAAAATAGAATTATATTTGAAAATTATTTTTATAACTATTTAAAATTGTTTTATAAATGAAATACTGCTGTAGATATTGTAAAAAATAAAAATACGGAAACTGCATCAACTATTGTTGTAAGTAGAGGTGAAGCCATTATTGCAGGATCTAAATTTAATTTTTTAGCACCTATAGGTAATAAACATCCTAGTTGTTTTGATAAAATAACTGTAGCTAAAAGAGTAGCTGAAACAGTAAAAGCGATTTTTAAATCATGATATTGTAGAACAATTCTAATACTATTTATTAAAGCAAGTGAAATACCAACAACTAATGCAACCCTAAATTCTTTCCACATAATCTTAAAAACATCTTTTGTAGTAATTTCATCTGTTGCTAATCCTCTAATTATAAGAGTAGAACTCTGTGATCCACTATTTCCACCAGTTCCCATAAGCATAGGAATAAATGATACTAATAATGGTAAAGAAGATATAGCTGATTCAAAATTTTCTATGATTCCTCCTGTTATCATTGCTGAAATCATTAATACTAGTAGCCAAACTATTCTATTTTTTGCATGAACAAATACACTAGTTTTCAAATAACTATCTTTTGCAGGAGTAATAGCCGCCATTTTTTCAAAATCTTCCATAGTTTCTTCCTGAATTACATCAATTGCATCATCTATTGTAATAATACCGACTAATCTATCTTCTTTATCAACTACTGGAATTGCTACACAATCATATTTATCGAATAGCTTTGTAACTTCTTCTTGATCTTCTAAAGTATATACTTTAACTACATTTGTATCCATTATATCCTTTACTAATTCATCTCTATCTGCTATTAGTAAATCTTTTATATCTATTACTCCTAGTAATTTTCTATCTACTGTCAATACATAGCACTGATACACGGTTTCTTTTTTTAATCCTTTTTGCTTTATACGATTAAATGCTTGAGCAACTGTCATATTTTCTTTAAAATCAATAAATTCTATAGTCATTAATGTTCCAGCTGTTTCTTCTGGATATTGTAATAATTCATTTATTATTTTTCTATTAGATGGCTTTGTATTTGTTAGAATACGTTTAACAACATTTGATGGCATTTCTTCTATTAAATCAACAGCATCATCCATATATAATTCGTTCATAACATTTCGTATTTCTATATCTGTTAAACAATTAATTAATTTTTCTTGTTCATCATGTTCTAACTCTACAAAAACTTCTGCTGCCTTTTCTTTAGTAAGGAGTCTATAAATTAATATTTTCTGTTCATCATCAACATTATCTAAAATTTGTGGAAAATCAGCACTATTAATATTTTCTAAAAATTCACGCAAGTCTTTTATTTTTTTATAACTTCTAAATTATTTTCTAAATTATCCATGCTACATCCTCCTATTCTAAATATTAAACATTATTGTTGCAAGTCCAAAAAATACTGATACAGAAAAAATATCAACTATTGTTGTTATAATTGGTGCTGCCATTAATGCTGGATCTAATTTCATTTTTTTTGCTATAATTGGAAGAATCCCACCTATCAATTTTGAAGCAATTACAATTAAAATCAGTGTTATTCCCACAAGAGTTGCTATTAATATATTGTGATATTGTATTAAAATTCTAATTCCATTAATAAACGCCAATATAAAACCAACAAGTAAAGCTATTCTTAATTCTTTCCAAATAACTTTCAAAAAATCTTTTGTAGTAATTTCATCTGTTGCAAGACCTCTTATTATCAAAGTAGAAGTTTGTGATCCACAATTTCCTCCTGTATCCATCAGCATTGGTATAAAAGCTACTAATATAGGTAATGTTGCAATAGCATTCTCAAAATTAGTCATTATCGTACCTGTAATTGTTGCAGATAACATTAAAAACAATAGCCATAAAATTCTATTTTTTGCATGCATAAACACACTTGTTTTGAAATAAGAATCATCTGTTGTAGAAGTAATACCAACCATTAACTCAAAATCCTCTTCTGTTTCTTCTTGAATTACATCTACTGCATCATCTATTGTAATGATACCAACTAGCATATCTTGTTTATCAACAACTGGAATTGCTACACAATCATATTTATTAAACATCTTCGTAACTTCTTCCTGATCTTCTAATGTATTTGTTTTTATAACATTTGTATCCATTATATCTTTTACTAGTTCATCTGTTTCAGCAACTAATAAATTTTTTATATCTATTACTCCTAATAGTTTTCTATCATCATTTACAACATAGCAATTATATACTGTCTCTTTTTTTAATCCTTTTTGTTTTATAATATCAAAAGCAACTGATACAGTAATATTTTCATTAAAATCTACAAACTCTGTTGTCATTAAACTTCCTGCAGTTTCTTCTGGATATTTTAATAATTCGTTTATTATTTTTCTATTTGATGGTTTTGTATTTGTTAAAATACGATTAACAACATTTGATGGCATTTCCTCTATTAAATCAACGGCATCATCCATATAAATTTCATTCATAACATTTCGTATTTCTACATCTGTTAACCTATTTATTAATTTTTCTTGTTCATCACTTTCTAATTCTACAAAAACTTCTGCTGCTTTTTCTTTTGTGAGCAATCTATAAATTATTATTTGTTTTTCATCATCTAACTCTAATAAAATTGACGGGAAATCAGCACTATTTATATTATATAAAAATTCACGTAAATCTTTAATTCTTTTATTATCAAGTAATTCAATCAATTCTTTTATTATATTTTCTAAATCCATACTAACCCCCTTTTAAAAGCATTTTATGTTAAGTTAACAACATATTAATTATATATCTATTATATAAAAAAGTCAACAATTGACAAAAAAAGTCTATTTTTTTATTTTATTAATATTATATTCATCTTTTAAAAGTTATTTCTCTTTTTTTCTTTAATTTTCTCTTGTTTTTAAAAAAAATATTTTTTTAAAAATATATAAAAAGTAAACTAAAATATTTAAAAAAATGATTTTATATAAAAAAGAATGAAAACAAACTCATTATTTGTTATCATTCTTAAAATATGTAAATACAATTTTATACTATTAATTTTATATTAAATAATATTTTTATTTAAATAGTATTTTTATTAAACAATATTTTATTTAAATAGTATTTTTATTTAAACAGTATTTTTATTTAAACAATACTTTTATTTAATCAGTATTTTTATTTAAACCATTTTCCTATAACTTTGGGGTTAAATAGCAATTTTATTTAAATTGTTTTTCTATAACTTTTGATTTAAATAATTTTTTAAAATTTGCTAAATCTACTTAACGGCCAAAATCTCATAACAACAATACCTTCGATTTTTTCAAGAGGTATACACCCCAAAACTCTACAATCTATGCTATTACTTCTATTATCACCCATTGCAAACACATAACCCTCTGGAACTATAAAATCATAAAAAACATCTGATTCTGTAACTACGTCATCATTTAAATACTCTTCTTCTTGAACAATATCATTCACAATTACTTTTGAATTTTCTATTTTTACATGTTGTCCTTCAACTGCTATTACTCTTTTTATATAACTAGTTTTAGTCATTTCTAAACAATAATATACAAATTTATTAAAAATACCTTTTGGCTCTTTATCATATATTGCAATAGGATTTGATTGTTTTGCATCCCATTTAGTATATTCTTTAGTTGGAGCTTCAAATGTTATTATTTCTCCAACTTTAGGTTTTCTTTTAGTAATTCTATAAGTTCTATTTATTATTAATCTTTCATTTTCTTTAAAAGTTGGATACATTGAAGTATGTTTTACAACCGTGGGAGTTCCAATAAAATATCTAATTAATAATGCCAACATTAAAGCTACAATAATACAAAAAATCCATTCAATAATTTCTTTAACCATCTTTTTCCTCTTTTCTTAAACAATCTCAACAAATAAATTATAACACTATTTATAAAATATTCCATAATTTTTTATTATATTTCATAACTATTTTGAAATTTATCTAAAATATATGATTATTCATAATAATATTTTTAAATTAATTTTCTCATTAATGTTAAATCAAAATATTTTAAGAATTCTATAAAAAAATTAGGAGGGTGCATTGCAACCTCCTAACCGAAAAAACAGTAGCTTAAGTTAGTTAAATTTCCCTTACTAAATTACATTCTCCTTCTTTTTTAAATTGTAAATTTCTAAATGTGTACTCATTAGCAAGATTCTTCTTGAATCCATCAATGTTTTGATGAGTTGAGATAATTACAATTCGTTTTTTATCAGAGTTGACATATCTCACAATGTACTCCAAAATTCTTTCTGCATCAGCCGAATCAGTTTCAGCCTTATCATCAAGACCTGATGTACATTCATCCAAAACCATAACATCAATTTCATCATCTAACCAGTACAGCATTTTGGCCAATATAAGTCGCTGTTTCTGTCCATTTGAAAGAGACTGCTCAAATTGTTTCTCTTTCATCCATTTCCATACGTCAAAGCAATTATCCTTGATTTCACACCATAAATGGAGTTTTTCCAAAATCATTTGCATTTTAGCAAAGTCAGGATTCTCGTTACAACAGAACAGTTCTTCGTAGATAC
>CANQEK010000047.1 GCA_947594985.1 uncultured Clostridia bacterium | reverse complement strand
GAAAAATGGAGTATATAATCAATTTAGTGCTAGCAATTTATTAGGCTTTACTGAAAAAGATAAAAAAGTTTTTAAAGATACAGTAGGTAAATATTATAAAGGATTAGCGTGCGTAATGGGTGGAATTGGAATGGTATTTGTAAAGCCATCAATTGGTATGGCGTTATTAGCAAAAGGAATTCCTTCTACTGCAAAGGTTTTTAAAAGAGCTAGAGGTATAAGCTCATATAAAGGAAATTATACATTCAAAAGATTTGGATTACAAAGTATGAATACAATAAAAAATTCTGCAATAGCAAAGGCTAGAAGAGAAGCTAAAGGATTGTCATCAGATTATAGTAATATAAATTTACCAAATTTTGATCAAAGATTAAAAACAGGTGATGTTAATCTATTTTCACTTGCTATTGCAGCACCATTTAAAGTATCTGCACATTTAATAACACATCCAATTAAAAGTGCAAAGACACTAGCGGGAAAATTTAGTCACCCAATTACTTCATTAAAAAGTGGTGTTAAATATGCTGGAAAAGTTATTGGAAATACTGCAATAGATAGTTATAGAATTGCCAAAAACGTGCCTAAAAGATATGTTGAAAGTAGGGCAGTATCAGAAGATTTTCAAAAAATTAATAGACATGTTGTACTACAAGAACGTCAGCAAGAAAAACAATTTAAGAAAGATGTATTAACATTAATGTCAGTACAAGCTTCTGCAGAAATTAATTTCTTATTAAATAAAGCAAATGACATTCAAGCACAAACTAATAATCAAGTTATACAAACATTAAGTGAAAAATTGCAAAGTTTAAATTTAGATAAACAAACTGAAAAAGCTGTTTTGGAAGAGCTTGGTTTTGAAAGAAATCAAGAAGGGAAGATTGTTACTAAACGAAATAATAATAGTCAAAGAAACAATAAAGATACTGTAGATTCAGTTAATACAGATGAGAATCAAAAAGATAATTCTGAAAATACTGAAACAACTGATAATAGTACTGATGATAAAAGTAAACTAAAAAATATTTTAGGTGAAGAAGATGCAAAAGAATTAACAAATATTGCAAATAGTTATGAAAGAAAATCTAAATTAAAACAAGTTTCAAGTATGATATTAGGATTAAATTCAGATATTGGAAATAAACAAGATGGAAGATTAAGTGGTAATGAAGTTTTAGAGCAACTATTATCACAAAAAGCAGAAGGTAAAGAGAACATATCTATTTCTGATGGAGTTTCTGAAATTTCATTATCTAAAGCTGAGTCAGATGTCGCTTTAAAGACAATAGAAAAATTATTAGAAATTAAGGAAGCAAATGCAGTTGCTAAAGATGCAAATATTAAAGATGGAAGCAGATCATATGCTGAAGCTACTAGAAAAAGAAGTCAATTAAGAATAGAATTATTGAATTTACAAAGAGATCAAAAAGCCAATCCAAATAGTAAAGTAACTGATGCACAAATAGAAGTAGCTAGAAGAAAATATGAAAAAGCTAAAAGGAGACATGAATTATCAGGACCAATATATGATCTAAATCAAATTTTAGGAGACTAGAGTGAAAGTAGGTGAGAAAAAGGTTGTCAAGAGTAAAGAAAATTTTAAAGATTATTTTAATATTTTTGTTGATATTTATGATTGTAAATAATTCAATATTACCAAATACTTCATATGCAGCTAATGAGGAACAGGAGACAGACGCATTAGGCTCTTTTATTACAAATATGTTAGGTGTTGTTGTTGGTTTATTAACATGGCCTCTTAGAATAATTGCTTTAGCTGTAGGATGGGCTGTAAATGCAGTTACAAGTGTTATTGCTTATTCAGAAGGTGCAGTGGACCCAAATGGAAACTTTATTACACCTACTTCATCAATTATTACTCCTTTTGAGATTTTGTTTAATAAAATTGCATTAGTAGATATCAATTTCTTTAATTTTGGAAATGTTAGTGATACTTCTATAATATTTAAAATTAGAACAACAATTGCAGCTTGGTATTATATTATGAGAAATATTGCTGCTGCTATATTGTTATGTATATGTATATATGTTGGTATAAGAATGGCAATATCAACAATAGCTCAAGAAGAAGCAAAATATAAAAAGATGCTTTTTGATTGGGTTTGTAGTTTAGCGATTATATTTATTCTACACTATATTATAGTATTTACTATTAATATAAGTGGAGTTATTGTAAGAGCATTAGGAAATATGAGTGATGGAAAAGATTTAGCAGATGCAATATCTGCCATAGGATCTATTGCTGCTGGAGTAGATATAACTGCAATTGGAGCTACTATAGTTTATTGCTTAATTGTTTCTCAAACTTTAGGATTATTTTTTACATATTTTAATCGTATGTTAAAAATTGCTTTTTTAATTATTATTGCACCACTTATAACATTAACATATTCTATAGATAAGATGGGAGATGGAAAAGCTCAAGCGTTAGGAACTTGGTTAAAAGAATTTGTGTATACAGTTTTAATTCAACCTTTTCATTGTATTATTTTTATGGTATTTATTGATATGGCTTTAGAAATTTTTCGAAGTCCCGCCGCAACCGACGGAAAAGCTAAACTAGCTGGTGCTATAATTGCTATGCTTTGTATAAAATTCACAAAAGAAGCAGAAAAGTTATTAGGAAAAATATTTAGTTTTGGAGATGCTACATCAGATACTTCTCTTGCTGTTGGTATGGCTGCTTCTGCAATGGCTTTGAACAAAGCTAAAAGTATAGGTAAAGGCACTAAAAAAGCTATAAAGGGTGTAAAGAATGTTAAGAATAATGTAAAAGGTATGATGAGAAATGCAAAAGTAGACATGTTAACAGCTAGAAATTTCTTTAAGACTGGTGAGGATGGAAAAAAATTATCTATAGAGGAGGCAAGAGATCTTGCTAATACTCGAGTTACAGAAAAAGAAGCTAAAAAATTAGAAAAGAAAAATGAAAAAAAATATGGCGTAAGTAAAGACACAGATGTTGAATATCAAAAACAACTTGCAGATGCGACAAAAGCCAATATGGACGCAGGAATGTCAGAAGGTTTAGCTAAAGCTACTGCAAGAGCTCAAGTGGCAAAGAGAACAAGAGAAAAACAAATAAAGGAAAATCCAAAAGGATTTAGAGATTGGACAAAAAGCCATTTGAAATATAATAAGGTTAGAGGAACTTTACATAAAGTAAAAAAAGCGATGTCAAATTCAGAAACTCTAAAATCACTTTCAGGATATTTAAAAACAAGTGTTGCATCAGGTATAGGTTTAGCAACTGGTTCTATGGCTTTTGCTAATAGTAATGCGGTTAGTGCTATAATGACTGGTACAGCTGCTGCAACTGCTGCAAAGGAACTTATGACAAGTACTAGTAAGACAATCAATAATGAAAATTCGGCATTATTAGCAGCATCTGGAGATAAGACAGCTGAAGATGCAGCTAAGCATATGAATAATATAATGCTAAATTCTGAAAATTTTCAAAATGCGGAAGAATATCTTAAAAATTTATTAAAAGAATTAGATTCAGCTCTTGGGGATATGGCTGATAAAGATAAAAATACTTTAAAGGGTTCTATTAAAAATATTGTACAAAGAGAAATATTAAGCCATCCAAATAGTACCAATGATAAGATTAAAAATAGCGTATTAAATAATACAGGTGTTCAAAAAATTTTATCTGATAATGGAATTAATAATACTGAATCTATAGGCAATACAATAGGAAAAGTTGCTAATTTCCAACGTGATAAAAGAATTTATGATAATATTCAGAATGGTGTGGATGCTGGATCATCACCAGAAGTTTTAGTTGCTAATAGTATAGATACATTTGAAAGGGATTATACTGATTATTATCGTTCAAGTAAACAAGATGCTCAAAAACACGCAGAAGAAAGAGTTGAAAGTATGGAAAATGAAGAAGGAGATTCTATTAGTCAAGAAGAAGCGGAAGGATTAAATGTAGAACAAATTGATGCTACACAAGAAGAAATTAATAAAAAGATGGAACAACTTAATCAAGAAAGAGATAATGTTGATGAAAATAATCCGGAGAGAATTGCAGAAATAGAAAGTGTTCTTGAAAAACTTAAAGAAAGTTATGAAAATATTTTATTAGAAAAATATAATAAAGAACTTAAAAAGATTGTTGATAAGAAAAAAGAGTGTGAAAGAATACTTCAAGATACCGTAGATAATGAAGTTTATAATAAAGTAAGAAGTTTAGCAGTGCAGGAAAGGAATCAACTTAATGAGCAAATGAGAATTCTTGAAGAAGATCGTACGCAAGTTATTTCGCAATATATTCAACAAAATAATATAAACATAGATGAAAACGGAAATGACAAATGGATGCAAGCTGAAAGTAAATTTAATGAAATAAAAAATGGCGGTGAAAATAATAATTAATTAGATAATAGTGGGGGAGAAAATTAGTGAAAAAGATTATAAATAAAATATTAATAATCTTAATATTAATAGTAATGATATTTGAATTTTCGTTTTGTAACACTATTTCTTATGCTGCTGAAGATTATACAACGGAGGTAGTTAATTCACTATCAAATATAATTGGTGGTGTAGTGTCAGTTATATTATGGATTCATAGAATACTTATAGTAGGTGCAACTTATATATTTGGTGTTGTTATTACTCAAAATTTTGCAGGAGCTTTTGGACAAAATAATGAAGGTTTTGAAGAAAGAACAGGTTTATCAAGTTTAATTGCTACACCTTATGATATATTTTTTAATAGATATAAAATTTTTGATGTAAATTTTTTCGATTTGAATCCTAATCAAGATTCAACAATATTGGTTATAAGAACAAATGTTGCAAAATGGTTTTATATTCTTAGAAATTTTTCGGCTGCTTTTTTGCTATGTGTTTTGATATATGTTGGAATAAGAATGGCTATATCTTCTGTAGCTGATGATAAAGCTAAATATAAAAAAATGCTAGTTGATTGGTGTTGCAGTTTAGTTTTAATATTTGTATTGCAATATATAGCAATTTTTACAATTGAAGTTAATGGTATAATAATAAGATTCTTGAAAAATATTACAACTGATATGGGAATGAGTACTGCGATGGCAGATTTAGCTAACAAAGCTATGTGGGAAATAGGTATGGGCAGTATAGTTTCTACAATTGTATATATAATGCTTGTGTTCCAAGTAATATTCTTTATGATAGCTTATTTACAGCGTGTTTTAAAAGTTGCATTTCTTATCATAATATCACCGCTCATATCTATTACATATTCTATAGATAAAATTGGAGATGGAAAGGCTCAAGCATTAAATGCTTGGTTAAAAGAATTTGTTTATACAATATTAATTCAACCATTTCATGCTATTATATATTTAGCTTTTGTTAATTCAGCGATGAGTTTAATTGGAGAAGAAAGTGCATATTCTATACCAGCTATAAGTGATGCATTTGGTGGAAGTGTTAACTCGATTTCTAGTGGTATTTTGGCTTTATTATGTATTAAATTTATAAATGACGCAGAAACTGCTGTAAGAAAAATATTTAATTTCCAAGATGATAATAGTTCAACATCTATGGCTGCAGGTGCTGCATTAGGAATGGCTGCGTTATCTACTATGGGAAAAGCTAAAAATATGGGTGTTGGAGTTGCAAAGAAATTCAATAAGGCAACAGGTCTTTCAAGTAAGTTTAAAAATATGAAAGCAGAGATAGGAGAAAAATTTCAAAGTTCTCCACTTGGAGCCAAACTAAAATCTAGAGTAGATAAATTTAAGAATTCACCAACTGTTAGAAGAACTAAGGATAGAATAGAAAGTGCTAATAAAAAATGGACTAGGACTAATAAAGGTGTTAATAAATTAAAGAATGTAAAAGCAAAAGTAAGAAAATCCTCTTTTGGAAAAAATACGAAGAAAGCATTGCATTTGGCTAGAAAATCAATAAGACGTTCTATGCCTGCTACTATGGCAATTATGGGAGCTGCAATGTCATATGCTACTGGAACTTCAGGTGTTATGGCTGCTATTGGTACTGGAAATGTTATGAAAGAGGCAACAGAAGGTTATTTTAATTCTACAAAAGGCACTATTTCTGATGTAGTTGGTAAAACAGTAGATCAAGGTGCTGAAAATGCATTTGAATTAGCGAAAATTAATGCAAAAGAGTTTTTAAGTTATAATGAAGAAAGAAATCAGAATGGTTCCGAAGAAGAACAAGTTAATGCAAATAATGCAAAGGATATATTAGACGAAGAGAATATTAAACCTTTTGATGAGGAAGAAATTAGAGAAAAATCGGCAGATGAGTTAGAGCAAAGAGAAGAAGAAATTGCAAAACAAAAGGATAGAAAATCTCGTGCAAGAAAATTAATAAAAGCTATGGAACTAACAGATCCTTCTAAAGAGAGTGAAGTAAAAAAACAATTTATGCAAAATTATAAATCAGAATTAGGAATTGAACAATTGATGGCACAACCTAATTCAACAGCTAATTTAGAAGCTAAGAAAAATGAGATATTGCAAAAGATTCTTGAATTAAAGATGAAGCAAAATAAGGAAATTTCTCAAACAGATCAAGATCAAGTAAACGAATTATCAGAAAAAGATACTGATAGTGCTGATAGAACTATGAAAACTATAACTGACTCTATAGATAGTTCTATTGTTAGAGGTGGCGGAGATATGGATATGGCTAAGCTTATTAGAGAAAGAATAGGATTAATAGATACAAGTGAGACTTCACATGAATATCAAAGTATTTATAAAGCAATTTTAGAATATGAGCAAATGTCAAGAGGAAATTATGTTAAATCTAATTTTAGTAATGCAGAATCTTTAAATATAAATAGAGATAGTCTTTTAAAATCTTCATCTAAAAAAACTAGTCAATAAAAATAGTATTTGAACAAAATAAAATTTAAAAAAATTAAACTTTGTCTGATTTCAATATTATATAAGAGTTATTAAATTTTTATAATTTAAATAAAATAATAAATTTAAAACGAAAGGAGAAAATCGTATAATTTACGAGATAAATATACCGTATGAAAATAAAAAAGAATAATAAATATATATATTTAGGAATAGGAATAGTAATAATTCTTGCTATAATTTCTTTTGCTATACAAAAAAAAGAAAAAGTAATTGATTATAATACAATGACTGATGAAGAAGTTCAAATTGCTATACAAGAAAAAATTGATAATATCAATAAAAAAAATTTATCTGAATTAGGAGAAAGAGATAGAATGGAATATTATGTCTCTACTTTTATTGATGCAATAGAAAATAAACAGTATGAAAAAGCGTATGATATGTTATATATTGATTTTAAAAATAATTATTTTCCAACATTAAGTAGTTTTGAAGAATATGCTTCAACTAAATTTCCTAAAATAAGTTCATTAGAGCATACTAATATTGAAAGAAATGGAGATATATATGTTTTGTGGGTTACTTTATCAGATCCGTTAGCTGGGAAAAATGCTCAAGTTGAAATGAATTTTGTAGTTCAAGAAAATGATTTAAATGATTTTGTTATGTCTTTTAGTGTTAAATAGAAAGGAATCAAAAAATGAATTTTGTAGATTTAAGATTAAAATTAAGACACTTCTTTAAAAAAAATGGTAAAATAATTATTATAATTTTAATAATATGGTCAAGCATATTTTTTATTAATAGAATATTGAAGAATAGACCAGTTAATCTTACTCCAGAAACTACATTTGAAATGCATACGTCTGTTATGGATGTTTCAACAAAGACTCCATCAAGTTTGAGAAAACCAATTGAAGATGTAATAGATGAATATGTGGGTTATTGTAATGAAGGAAACTATCAAAAAGCATTTGATATGTTATCAGATGATTGTAAAGAATATGAATTTAATAATAATGTTGAAGACTTTATGTCACATGTTATATCAAAAATGCCTGTTCCTAAAAAATATTCTATTCAAGATTATTCAAATTTTAAATGTGGAAATAAAACATTATATGTTTATCAAATAAAATATATAGATGATTTATTGGCTACAGGATTAACTAATTCACAATATGCATATACCAGTGAAAAATTAACATTTTATAGAGATAATAATAAATTAAAGATGAGTGCTGGAGATTATATGTATCATACAGATATAAAAAATATATCTGAAAATGAATATTTAAAACTGGATATAATTGATAAATTAGTAAGATACAGTACAGAAACATATAAAGTAAAAATTACTAATAGATCGAATTATACAGTAGTAATTTCAGATCAACAAGAAGTTGACGAAGTTATTCTTACCTTACCAAATGAAACTAGAAAATGTTTAGAAGTAGATGATATAGTTTTAAACCCACAACAAACTATAGAAGTTGAGTTTAATTTTCCAAAATTTGCAGATGATGGAGATGAATCAAATTCAATAGTACTATCAGCAATAAGAGTGATGGAAAAATATTCAGGTACACAGGATATAGAACAAGAAATAATTGAATCTGAAAAAGCTAATGCAATTTCTAAATTTAGTATGGAAGTTAAAGTAACAGAATAATTTTATAGGGAGATAAATAAAGATTTTAAATGGCTTATATAGAATTTAATAATGTTGTAAAAAAATATAAAATGGGAGAAGTTGTTATAAATGCACTTGATCAAACTAGTTTTTCAATTCAAAAAGGAGAGTTAGTTGTTATAATTGGGCCAAGTGGTGCAGGAAAGACTACTTCTCTAAATATATTAGGTGGAATGGATACTGTTACTAGTGGAAGTGTAATAGTAGATGAAAAGCATATTGATAAATTATCAAATAAGGCTTTAATTAAATATAGGCGTGAAGATATCGGCTTTGTTTTTCAATTTTATAATTTAGTTCAAAATTTAACTGCTTTGGAGAATGTTGAGTTGGCTACTCAAATTTGTAAAAATTCTCTAAATCCTAGAGAGGTGCTTGAAAAAGTAGGACTAAAAGATAGAATGAGTAATTTTCCTTCACAGTTATCTGGTGGAGAACAACAAAGAGTTGCAATTGCAAGAGCAATTGCCAAAAATCCAAAATTACTTTTATGTGATGAACCAACTGGAGCTTTAGATTACAATACGGGAAAACAAATTTTAAAACTTTTACAAGATACTTGTAGGAAAGAAAATATGACAGTAATTATAATTACTCATAATACAGCATTAGCTCCTATGGCAGATAAAGTCATATTCTTTAAAAATGGAAAAGTAGAAAATATTCAAGTTAATCAAAAGCCGACTCCAGTCGAGCAAATAGAATGGTAAATAGTTTTACCATTCTTTTTTGCATACATACACCAGCTATTGCAAGTTTATCAATATAAAATAAGATTGCAAATATTATATAATATTACAATTAATTTTTATTTTTTATATCATTTTTAGTATTGTTAGTATTGCTTTTTGAATTATTTTTTAGATTGTTATTTTTGTTATTCTTTTTATTTTTACATATTTCTTCCCAAAGCTTATAGAACATTCCATCTTTTTTATACCATCCATATTTTTTACCCCAAACAACAAAAAAACCAAAAAAAACAAAAATTCCAATACCAATATTAAATAAAATTTCTTCTTTTGACATATAAAATACCTCATTATAATTATTATAAAATATACTAAATTTATTATATATTTTAATACATTTAAAATCAAGAATATTGAAAATGATTTTGTAAATTGTATTTGGTACAAATAATTAAATATATATTTTTCTGTAATATAATTGTAAATTATTTACCAGAAAAAACTATTGATAAGTTTCCCTAAATAATATACAATATATATGTATATTTGTATAAAAAAATGTAAAAAGGAGGGTGTTGAATGGAAAATAATATAAAAAGAAATAAAAAACATTTAGACGATTCAAGTAAATTACCTAACCTTTTTAAAGAAATACAAGATATAAGATATGGAAGAGCAAAACCTAAAGAGCCTGAAATAGATTTAAAAAAGGAAGAAATAAAGTTAAAGCAAAAGTATATTTCAAACAGAAAATTTAATGCAATTGGAATTATAATTGGAATTTTATTTTTAATATTATTTTTCTCAGGTATACATAGCAATTACATATTTGCAACTACTGAAAAGGAAAGAGTTGCTATAAGTGAGTTTGAAGAAAATGAAAACACCATAGATTTGATGAATGTAATATCTGTAAATATAAGTGAACTTACGAAAAAAGAGATTGTAAATAAAGAGATTGAAATACCTTATGAAACAGAATATATAGAAAATGATTTATTACCAAAAGATGAACAAAAGGTTGTACAAGCAGGTAGGTTAGGATTTATAGAAAGAACATTAATATTAACATATGAAAATGAAGAATTGATTGATGAAAATATTATAAATGAAGTTACAAAAAATGATCCAGTAAAAGAAATAATAGAGGTTGGCACTTCAGAATTTTTGGCAAACAATAAAGTACATATTGGCGATATAATGTATATTACTGAAGAAACTCCTATTTATCAATCTATTGAAGATGATAATGAAATAGGATATGTATATCAATACATAGATGTAGCAATATTGTCTGAGAAAGATGGAATTGCTAGAGTAGCAGTAGATGATTTAGAAGGATATGTTGATTCACGTAAACTTACCTCTGAAATTGTTACACCAGGAATTGCAGAAAAATCTAGAATAGCTAAAATAATCACTGATGTAAATCCTGATATGCCATTAAATGTTCCTAGTCGTCTTACTAAAGATGATTTTAAAAAAGAAGTTTTAAAGAGATGAGGATAAAATATTTGAACAAAATGCAGAATTCTTTTATGATATTGAACAAAAATATAATGTAAATGGATTATTTATAGCAGCAATAGGAATTCATGAAAGTAATTGGGGAACATCTAATATTTCAAAACAAAAGAAAAATCTTTTTGGATATGGTTCATATGATTATTCAGCTTTCGAATCTTCATATGAATTTGATTCATATCAAAATGGAATAGAATTACTTGCAAAAGTACTTTCTAAGTATTATTTAAATCAAAGAGGAACACCAATATATGATGGAGAAATTGCAATGGGAACATATTATAATGGTCCTACAGTAGCAGGAGTAAATACAAGGTATGCAAGTGACTCAAATTGGTCTAATAGAGTATATAATGTAATGCTTTCATTATATGAAAAATTACTTTAATTTTAAAAAAATATTATGAAAAGGAATGAATATATTTTGAAAAAAGAAAATAATAGAAATATTAAATTAATAATATTAGAAACTGCTTTATTAATGATTTCTATTTTTACATATATATATATTTTTCAAGTAGAAACTACAAAGAGAATTTATGAAGAAGAAACATCAAAATTTATTCAAGATAATAAAAATCCTGTATTTAAAATAGAAGAAATTATTTTATATAGTAGTGCTAATGCAATAGATAACAGTAATGGTGAATTGAAAGATATAAATATTAGTCAATTTACAGATATAGCTATTAGAATAAATAATAAAACTAAAAGTGAAGAAATTAGTGCAGAAAATACAATAAATCAATTATTTATTAACAATATAAAAATAAATTGTGAATATCCTGATGGTGAAAGAATATTTAATTATAAAAATCCAATGAATATTGGTAAATATGTAGAATTACAAAATTGGAAAGATGATGGTATTTTATTTAATGTTGTAAATACTAATAATAAGAATAAAAAGGCAAATTATGATGAGAATATTTTTTACACAGATTGTTCTAATCCTTTAACTTTTGGTTATATTAATAAAAATATTATGACAGGATGTGAGTTATCAGGAGGAGAAGGAGTAATATCATTTGATGGTTCAATCTTGAAAGATACAAATATAGATTTAAAAGCTCTAAAATCACGTATAAGTTTTACAATTAATATAACTAATAATTATAATGAAAAGTTTGTATGTAATGTCAATTTAGATAATGATATTGAAACAGATAATAATTACTATAGTATTTGTCTTCTTCATAATCCAGATAAAATTGAAGAAATTACTAAAT
>CANQEK010000046.1 GCA_947594985.1 uncultured Clostridia bacterium | reverse complement strand
CAAGATGGTAAACCTGTTACTGTACCAACACAAGATATGATACTTGGAGCATATTATTTAACAGTTCAAATAGATGGTGAAAAAGGTGAAGGTATGTACTTTAAAGATGAAGAAGAGGCTTTAATGGCATATCAAAATGGTGATGTAGGATTACATTGTAAAGTAAAAGTTAGAAGATTTAAAGTAGATGAAGATGGAAATGAAAGACATAAAACTATTGAGACTACAATTGGTAGACTAATTTATAATCAAGGAATTCCACAAGATTTAGGTTTTGTTGATAGAACAGATCCTGAAAAAGAATTTGATTTGGAAATAGATTTTCCTGTTATAAAGAAAAATTTAGGAAAAATAGTTGCAAAATGTATAAATGTTCATGGATTATCAAAAAGTGCAGAAGTATTAGATTATATTAAAGCTACAGGATATAAATATTCTACAAAAGGAGCTATAACAGTTTCCGTTGCTGACGTTGCAGTTCCTGATGCAAAAAAAGATATACTTTCTAAAGCAGATGAAGATGTATCAAATGTATTTAGACAATATCAACGTGGTATGATAACAAATGATGAAAGATATAATGCTATTATCAAAATTTGGGAGAAAGCTACGGATGATGTAACTGAAGCCATGAAAAATAATTTTGATGAATTAAATCCAATATATATGATGGCTCAATCAGGAGCTCGTGGTAACATGAATCAATTAAGACAAATAGCTGGTATGCGTGGACTTATGGCTAATACATCTGGTAAAGCTGTTGAAATTCCAGTTAAATCTTGTTTCCGTGAGGGATTAGATTCACTAGAATATTTTATTTCAGCACATGGTGCTAGAAAAGGATTAACTGATACAGCCTTAAGAACAGCAGACTCTGGATATTTAACAAGAAGATTAGTAGACGTTTCTCAAGATATCATTATAAGAGAGTTGGATTGTGGTACTACAAAAGGTATTGAAGTAGAAGATATTAAAGATGGAAATCAAATTATAGAGCCATTAGAAGAAAGATTAATTGGTAGATATACATTAGAAAATATCAAAGATCCAAAAACTAAAGAATTAATTGTTGATTCTAATACAATGATTACAGATGCTATAGCTAAGAAAATTGTTAATGCAGGTTACACTAAAGTTAAAGTTCGTTCAATATTAGAATGTAGAGCTAGACATGGTGCGTGTGCTAAATGTTATGGTATGGGTCTTGCTACTCGTGAAAGAGTAAATGAAGGTGAGTCTGTCGGTATAATAGCAGCTCAATCAATTGGTGAACCTGGTACACAATTAACAATGAGAACATTCCATACAGGAGGTGTTGCTGGAGGAGATATTACACAAGGTCTTCCTAGAGTTGAAGAATTATTTGAAGCTAGAACACCAAAAGGAATGGCAATAATTTCTGAAATAGATGGTAAAGTTAAAATTAATGATGACAAAAAGAGAAAAGAAGTTATTATTACAAATAAAGGTAATAGCAAAACATATACAATTAGCTTTGGTTCTAAATTAAGAGTAAAAGATGGAGATATTATATCAGCAGGAGATCAAATAACAGAAGGTTCTGTAAATCCAGCAGATTTATTGGCTATAAAAGGTGTTGAAGGTGTTTACACATATATTATAAGTGAAGTTCAAAAAGTTTATAGAAACCAAGGTGTTGATATAAATGATAAACATATTGAAGTTATAACAAGACAAATGCTTAAAAAAGTTAGAATTGAAGATCCAGGTGATTCAGAATTTTATACAGCTTCACTTGTTGATTTACTAGAAGTAGAATTTAAAAACGAAAAATTAATAGAAGAAGGTAAGAAACCAGCAACATATAAAAGAGTATTATTAGGAATAACAAAAGCATCTCTTGCTACAGAAAGCTTCTTATCAGCAGCT
Organism: uncultured Clostridia bacterium; assembly: GCA_947594985.1. Classification (GTDB taxonomy): domain Bacteria; phylum Bacillota; class Clostridia; order TANB77; family CAG-508; genus Scatovivens. The sequence goes on along the minus strand of CANQEK010000046.1, from coordinate 10,151 downwards.
TCATTCCAAGAAACAACAAAAGTATTAACTGAAGCAGCTATAAAAGGAAAAATTGATAATCTAATGGGATTAAAAGAAAATGTTATAATTGGTAAATTAATTCCAACAGGAACAGGATTAAAAAAATATCAAAATATAAAAATTAATACAGAAAATGAAAATACAGTAGAAGATGTGTTAAATGAAAAATCAGAAGCAGAAAAAGTAGAAATATCTACTGCTGAAAATAAATAAATATTAATAAGAAAAGGGGAAAAGAAAATTACATCTTTACTTCTTTTCTTTTTTATTAAATCATCAACTTTTATAAACTTTTAAATAGCAATAAAGCAAAATTAATTTTATAAATATTAAATTTTAATGTAGATTTGCTATTGATAAAAAAAATAAGATAGTATATAATACTTAAATCAAATTAAATTAAATAAAATATTACAAAAGGAGAATTTAAATGGCAAAAAAAGGATTAATAATATCAATAATAGTTTTTTTAGTAGTTGCACTTTTCGCTTTATATTTAGTATTAAACAAAGGATATATAGGTAAAACATCATTGGTTTCAATAAATCCAACAACTGAAGGTGAACAAGAAATTATAAAACCTAAACTTACTTTAGAATTTGAAAAAGAATATTTATCTTCAAAAAATAAGAAGGATTCTTCAGAAGTTACAATTACAATTGATGGTGAAATTGTAACACAAGGTGTAAAACTTGAATCTTCAGATGAAGATATTGTTAAAATAAATGAAGATAATGAATTAATACCTGTTTCTGATGGAAAAGCAACTGTAAGGGCTACATATGATGGGATAGAGGCATCTAAAGATATTAGAGTTATAACTCCTATTAAAACAATGACTTTTACAACAACAAATAGTACAGTAAGAGTTGGTAAAGATTTACAGATGAAATTAAAAGTAACTCCTTCAGATGCTTATATAGATACATTAACATATAAATCTAGCGATGAAAGTATTGCTACGGTTGATAATAGCGGTATAGTAACTGGAGTATCTGCTGGTAAAGTAACAATTACAGTATATGATTCATATACTGAAACAGAAAAATCAGTTAATTTAACAATAAGAAAATAAATAAAAAATGCGTAAAAAGCCGTTCTAATATAAAATAGAATGGCTATTTTGATTTTTATAAAAATTATTAAGTAGAAAGAAATGTTAAAAGCTTTAAAAATTTGACAAAATAGCATTTTCATATTATAATTAAGATTGTATTTTTATGTTAATTAAGGAGATTTTATGCCTAATTCGAATGGTAAAATTTTAGATAAACTTACAAGTAAAAACATTATTTATATTTTAATAATTGGTTTTTTATGTATTTCATTATGTGTATATAATTTAAGATGGATTATTCCATCAATAGTTATATTTGCTATGACAGTTGTTTATACATTATGGATAAGTAGTAAAAAAAGAAATGAAATAGAAAAACATATACAAGATGTTACATCTGATGTTGATACAGTATCAAAAGGTAATTTAGTTAATACTCCAATACCATTAGTATTAATAGAAACTAATGGTAATATTATATGGAGAAGTAAAAAATTTGTTACTGAGTTCGAAAATATAGATGTAGCAACATATTTAAATCAAATTGTAAAAGAAATAAAATTAGACATTGAAAAAAATAGTAATGAAAATATTGAAATATCTAAACAATTTAATATTGATAAAAAAGTTTATAGAATTCGTGGAAGTATTGTAAAAAGTAAAAAAAGAGATAAGAGAAAATCAAAAGAATATGTATTATCACTATATTTTATAAATGAGACAAAATATAATGAATTATTTGATATTTATAATAATTCTAAACCTTGTATAGGAATAGCAATGATTGATAATTATGAAGATTTAATACAAACATTATTACCAGAAAAAAGAATAGAATTATTAGCAAATGTTGAAAAAGAAATTATAGATTGGGTAACTAAAACTGGTGGATTAATTATAAAAACAGATAAAGATTCATTTATTTATGTATTTGAACAGCAATACTTAGATGAATTTGAAAAAGAAAAATTTAATATTTTAGATAAAATAAAAAAGATTGAAATAGATGGTCAAACTCAAATTACATTGAGTATAGCAATATCTACAGACGGAAAAAATAATTATGAAAAATATAAAACGGCTTTAGCTGTTATGGACCTTGTACTTGGTAGAGGTGGAGATCAAGTTGTTGTTAGAAGAGATGGTAAATATAAATTTTATGGTGGAAAAACTGTAGAAGTTGAAAAAAGAACTAAAGTAAAAGCTAGAAATATATCTCAATCAATCTCAAAAATTATAAGCGAATCTGATAATGTAATAATAATGGGACATAAAAATATTGATATAGATGCATTAGGATCTGCTTTAGGTTTATATAGATTTACAAAAAATTTAGATAAAGATTGTTTTATTGTATCTGAGCCTAATGGTAAATCATTAGGAAAATTTTTAGAAATTTTAATAAGTGATGAAGAATACAAAGATATTATTTTATCAGAAGAAGAAACAGCAGAAATTATTAAAGAAAAAAGTTTATTAATTATAGTAGATACACATAAAATTTCATATGTAGAGTTTCCAAGTTTATTAGAAAAAATTGATAGAAAAATTGTAATAGATCATCATAGAAAGGCACCAGATTGTATAAAGGACAGTTTAGTTGCTTTTCATGAAGTTTATGCATCTTCTACCTCAGAGCTTGTAACTGAAATTATTCAATATTCTAAAAATGATGTAAAATTAACTCTTTTAGAGGCAGAAAGTTTGTATGGTGGTATAATGGTAGATACTAAGAACTTTACATTTAAAACAGGAGTGAGAACTTTTGAAGCAGCTGCATATTTAAGAAAATATGGAGTTGATATAATTAGAGTGAAAAAATGGTTTCAGGCTGATTTAGAAAGTTACAATATAATTGCAGATATTGTAAAAAATGTAGAAATTCATAATGATTCAATTGCTATAGGAATTTATGAACAGGAAAATAGTGATTCAAATTTAATATGTGCAAAAGCTGCTGATGAACTTTTAACTATAAGTAATATAACTGCTTCTTTTGTAATGGCAAAAATGGGAGACAAAGTTTGCATAAGTGGACGTTCAATTGGTGATATAAATGTTCAAATAATTTTAGAAAAATTAGGAGGTGGAGGACATATTACATTAGCTGGAGCTCAACTTGAGGGATTTTCTCTTGAAGAAGCAAAAAATGAACTTATACTAAGAATTAATGAATATTTATTAGAAACAAAATAAAAGGAGGTTATTTATGAAAGTTATTTTAAAAGAAGATATAAAAGGTGTTGGAAAGAAAGACCAAGTAATAAATGCTGCTGATGGATATGCTAGAAATTATTTATTTCCTAAAAAATTAGCTGTTCCAGCAGATGAAGGAAATATGAATAATTTAAAGGCTAAAAATCAATCAAAAGAATTTAGAAAAGGTGAAGATTTAAAAGAAGCAAAAGAAATAGCAGAAAAATTAAAAAATATAACTTTAAAAATAACTGTAAAAGCTGGTGATAATGGAAAATTATTTGGAGGAGTTACATCAAAGGAAATAGCAGAAGCTCTAAAAAAAGATTTTAATATAGAAGTTGATAAGAAAAAAGTATTACTTACAGAAACAATTAAAATGGCTGGAGTAACAAAAGTTGATATTAAATTAAATGAAGGTGTTATGTCTAGTGTTCAAGTAATGGTTATACCAAGACTATAAAATTTATCATAGAAGAGGGATATATATGGATTTAGGAAAAGTACCACCACATAATATAGAAGCAGAGCAAGCAATATTAGGATGTATGTTAACAGATAAAGATGCAGTAATTAATGCAATAGAATTTTTAAAAGAAGATGCATTTTATCGTGAAGATAATAAAGCAATATATTCTGCAATGTTAAGTTTATATGCGAAAAGTGAGCCAATAGATGTAATAACAGTACAAGCTGAACTTGTGGAAAATGGAAAATTGGAAAGAGTTGGAGGAATAGAATATTTAGCAAGCCTTCCAGAAAAAGTTCCAACTACATCTAATGTTGATAAATATATAAAAATAGTTGAAGAAAAAGCTATGCTTAGACAACTTATAAGTTCTGCAAATGAATTGCTTGCATTAGGATATGATGAGACTGAAGATGTAGATAGAATAATGGATTTGGCAGAAAAGAAAGTTTTTGATTTAGCTCAAAAGAAAAATACAAAAGGATATACACCTATAAAAGACGTATTAGTGGAATCTTTTGCTAAACTTGAAACATTATATAATCAAAAAGGAAGAATAAGTGGAATATCAACAGGATTTCTTGATTTGGATTATAAAACCTCAGGACTTCATAACTCAGATTTAATAATTGTTGCAGCAAGACCTGCTATGGGTAAATCAGCTTTTGCAATAAATATTGCTACAAATGTTGCTATACAAAGTGGAAAAGCAGTGGCTATTTTTAGTTTAGAGATGTCAAAAGAACAAGTTGGAAATAGAATTTTATGTAGTGAATCATTAGTAGATAGTAATAAAATTAGAACAGGACAAGTTGAAGATGATGATTGGGTAAAACTTGCATCAACTTTAGGAAGGCTTTCAGAAGCTCCTATATATATTGATGACACAGCAGGAATATCAATTATGGAAATTCGTGCTAAATGTAGAAAACTTAAAATAGAAAAAGATATAGGTTTAGTAGTTATAGATTATTTACAACTTATACAAGGAAGTGGAGGAAAAAACGCAAGTCGTGAACAAGAAATTTCAGAAATAAGTAGATCTTTAAAAATTTTAGCAAAAGAATTAGACATACCAGTAATTGCTCTTTCTCAACTTTCTCGTGGAGTAGAAAAACGTGATGATAAAAGACCAATGCTTTCAGATTTAAGAGAATCAGGAGCTATAGAACAAGATGCTGATATAGTAATGTTCCTTTATAGAGAAGATTATTATAAAGAAGATACTGAAAAGAAAAATATTGCAGAAGTTATTTTAGCAAAGCATAGAGGAGGTTCAACAGGTACAGTTGAATTAATGTGGCTTTCAAACTATACTAAATTTGCAAATTTAAAAAAGGAATATTTTAAAGATAAATAATTAAAAAAGACGTTATATTTTGAAAATTTTAACTTAGAGTTTTTAAAATAACGTCTACTTTTATATTATAGAATTGTTTTATAATATAAAAATTATATAAAAACATAATGAAAAAAAATACTAATAATAAAATTTGAAGAAACAAGAATATTATAAAGTTTAAAATTAATATAATTATTAGGAGAAATATAATGTTAAAAGAAAAAGTATTGAGTACAATAAAAAAATATAATTTAATAGAAAATGGTGATAGAATTGTTTTAGGTGTTTCAGGAGGACCTGATTCTATATCAATGCTTAATATATTAAATGAATTAAAAAAAGAAAAGGTAATTAAATTTGATATAAATGTAGCCCATATAAATCATGGAATAAGAGAAAATGCAAATGAAGATGAACAATTTGTATTAAATTTTTGTAAAAACAAGAATATTCAATGCTTTGTTTTACATACAAATATTAAAGAACTATCTAAAGAAAATAAGCAAGGACTAGAGGAAACAGGAAGAAATGTTAGATATAATTATTTTAATAAAATATGTGTTCAAACAAACTCTAATAAAATTGCAATAGCACATAATAGTAATGATAATATTGAAACTATAATTATGAATGTTATTAGAGGTGCTGGATTAAGTGGATTAAAAGGAATAGAAGCAAAAAACGGTATATATATTAGACCTCTAATTGAAGTTAAGAGAGAAGAAATAGAAAAATATTGTGAAAAAGAAAATCTAAATCCTAGACATGATGAATCAAATGATGAAAATATTTATACTAGAAATAAAATTAGAAATATTGTTATTCCGTACATAAAAAAAGAATTAAATCCTAACATTATAGATACAATATCAAGATTATCGGAAATTGCAAAACAAGATATTAATTATTTAGATATTCAAACAGAAATAGCATATAATAATATATGTTTAGAAGAAAAAATTCTTAATGATAATGTATATAAAGGCAAAAAAGAGGCTAAAATTATATTAGACTTAAGAAAATTTAATAAAGAGCATAAAGCTATTCAAAAAAGAGTGATTTTGTATTCTATAAATAAATTATTTGGAAGCACCAAAGGAATAGAAATGATACATATAGAAGATATAATAAAGTTATGTAACAGAAATATCGGTAACAAATATTTAACACCAAATAAGAAAACTAAAATTGTAATAAAAAATAAAAAAATATACCTTGAATTTGTAAATTAACTTTCCGTAAAGACTTAAAAATTCAAATGTTACAGACATATTTCTTTTAAAAAAAGCTATTGCAAAACAAGTTTGACTATGCTATATTTTATCCAACGATAATAATTTGGTTAGTTCAAATTAGATATTTAACCAATATGGGAGGAAATTAACATTGAAAAATGGAATTAAAACATTAGCAGTATGGATAATCATGGGAATTATTCTTGTAGGTTTATTAAATGCTGTATTTAACAATTCAGATGTAAAAATGACTTATTCTGAGTTAATAAGTAAAATATCTGCTGGAGAAGTTACTAAAATTGAATTATCTTCTGATGAAAAAACAGCATATATAACTTTAAAAGAAAATGAATCAAGTACTAAAGTTGCAGAAAAGAAAGAGGTTATTATACCAAGTATAGATTCTTTTATGACTCAAATTTCTACTAATATACAAAATGGTCAACTTGAATTAGAACAAGAGCAAGAGTCAATTTTAATGACAATACTTAGTGCATTTTCACCATTTATAATATTAATAGTATTTTTATTATTCTGGTTATTATTAATGAATCCAAATCAGGGTGGAAACAAATCAATTTCTTTTGGAAAAAGTAAAGCTAGAATGGTGAATTCTAATGAAACAAAAGCAAAAGTAACATTTAAAGATGTTGCAGGTATAGATGAAGAAAAAGAAGAATTAGCAGAAATAGTTGATTTCTTAAAATCTCCAAAAAAATATACAGATATGGGTGCTAGAATACCAAAAGGAGTATTACTAGTAGGTCATCCTGGAACTGGTAAAACATTACTTGCAAAAGCAGTTGCAGGAGAAGCTGGAGTTCCATTCTTTATAATAAGTGGTTCTGATTTTGTTGAAATGTTTGTAGGTGTTGGTGCTTCTAGAGTAAGAGATTTATTTGAGCAAGCTAAGAAAAATGCACCATGTATTATATTTATAGATGAAATTGATGCAGTTGGACGTCAAAGAGGAGCAGGTCTTGGTGGTGGTCATGATGAAAGAGAACAAACATTAAATCAATTATTAGTTGAAATGGATGGATTTTCAGCAAATGAAGGAGTAATAGTTATAGCAGCAACAAATAGACCAGATGTATTAGATAAAGCTTTATTAAGAGCAGGTAGATTTGATAGACAAATTGTTGTAAGTTCACCAGATGTTAAAGCTAGAGAAGAAATATTAAAGGTTCATGCTAGAAAGAAAAAATTAGCAGATGATGTAGATTTAGTAACAATTGCTAAAAATACAGCAGGATTTGTTGGAGCTGACCTAGAAAATATTTTAAATGAAGCAGCATTATTAACAGCTAGAAGAAATAAGCAAGAAATAGGAATGCAAGAAATAGAAGATGCAATGATTAAAGTTACTATGGGACCTGAGAAAAAATCAAGAGTAATAAGTGATAAAGAGAAAAAACTTGTTGCTTTTCATGAAGCGGGTCACGCAGTTGCAAGTAAATTTCTACCTACTCAAGATGATGTTCACCAAATATCTATTATTCCTAGAGGAATGGCTGGTGGATATACAATGTATAGACCATCAGAAGATAGACAATTTATGAGTAAATCTGAAATGGAAGAACAAATAATCTCATTATTAGGAGGTAGAGTTGCAGAAGAGTTAGTTTTAGGTGATATATCTACAGGTGCAAGTAATGATATAGAAAGGAGTAAGAGATGAGGAACTATTACATTTGGATCAGGACAGGAAGAAGTATTTTTAGGAAGAGATTTTACTCAACAAAAGAACTTTAGTGAAGAAACTTCTGGATTAATAGATGAAGAAGTTAAGAGAATAATAGATACAGCTTATAGAAGAACAGAAGAAATATTAACAGATAATATGGAAAAATTGCATAGAGTTGCTAATGTATTATTAGAAAAAGAAAAAATAGATGGAGAAGAATTTGAGGAAATAATGAATTCATAGAAATATTAATCTAATTAAATACAAAAAAGAATCACAATATTGAAAATTGTGATTCTTTTTTTGATATTATCATTTTTATTTCATAAAAGGTTAGTTATAATAAACAACAAAATTATAAATTATTAATTTCGTTTTGTACAGTAGAGATAAATTCATTTAATATTTGTGACTTTGGTTCATTTCTTGTTGCAAATCCAAATGAACGTTTTGGAATATATGGTTTGACATCTAAAATAAATAAATTATTTTCAGCTATTTCTTTTTTTACAAATTCATAAGTAGTGAAAGTAATTCCTAGACCTAAAACACAAAAATCTACTAGTAAAGTAGCCCTCGCCGTTTCAATATAAGGAGTTATAGAAATATTATTTTTCATACAACAATAATCAAAGTGCTCTCTAGTAACTGAACCTTTAGAATATGTAATTAAAGGAAGTTTTTGTAATTGTTCAAAAGTTACAGGTTGATTTTTAAGATATGAGTACTTTTCACCAGCTAAAAATACATCTTGTACATGTTTAAGTTCTGTAATATCTAATCCATTAATATTTTGTAAAGGTAAATTTACAATTAATATATCTAATTCTTTTTTTTTCAATAAATCTACTAAAGAGTAAGTAGGATCATTTTTTATTGATATATTGATATTTTTATGCGTACTTAAAAATTTTTTAAATACAGGAACTAGTAAATATCTAGTTAAGCTTGAATTACAACCGATTCTTAATGTTGAATTATTTTTAGATTTTAATGTTTCTAAAATAGAATCAACATTAGAAAGATAGTCCATTTTTGGAGAAATAATATTGTATAAAATACTACCTTCATTTGTTAAAGTTACTAATTTGGTGTTCCTTTTAAATAATTGTACACCTAATTGATTTTCTAATTGTCTTATAGATTTTGAAAGAGCTGGTTGCGAAATAAACAATTCTTCAGATGCTTTTGTAAAATTACAGTGCTTTGCAACAACACAAAATTTTCTAAGTAGTTCTAAGTCATACATATTTATAACCTCCGATTATTAATAAAGAAATTTTTTTATCTATTTTCGAGTATATTATAACAAATTATTATATATAATACAATAATATTAAAATGAAAAAAATGTGTTTTTGTGTGAAGAAAAAATGAACATTAGTTAAAATCTAATAAAAACGTTGACAAAAGAGATAAAACATTTTATAATAGATTTGTTCTGTAAATTTAATAATATTAATAAACGGGCCATTAGCTCAGTTGGTAGAGCAGCAGACTCTTAATCTGATGGTCGGAGGTTCAAATCCTCTATGGCTCACCATTTTAGAGATTTTAGATACAAATCTGGATTCCCCAGTTTAAGTATTTAAGATCTCTTTTTTTGTACTATCTATAAAATTATTCCAAATTTTAGAAAAATTTTTATTAGGCCTCTCGAATATACGATAAAAATACTTACAATATATTGAAAAACATGTATAATTATGGTAAAATAAACAAAACCTTATAAGGAGATGTTGATATGAACAAGCATAACGAGCATATTGAAAAGGCACGGTCTAAAAAGAATGGAATAGTCTTCCACTCAACATTATACCCTGCAATTGGGTATGAAGTCTTTAGAGATGATTCTGGAGCAATACATCATCAAGTCATACACGGATATCTTGATGAATTAAAGACAGCCTATGATGAAAAAGACGAAAGGCTTGAAAAGTGGAAAGTAATCGTTCTTGATATTATTTTAATAAGTGTATGCTTATGTTTAAATTTATGGTTTGGTGTAGCAGCACTTAATTTTTCTATCATTGGTTCATCCAATTTTTTTGCCTTTGTCACGTTTTCCTCTAAAATGAAATCAAAAAAAGGTATCTATTATTCTGCAGCGAAGTATCATGCAGCAGAACACATGGCAATTAATG
>CANQEK010000045.1 GCA_947594985.1 uncultured Clostridia bacterium | reverse complement strand
GCAGTTGCAGTTGGATATGTTGATAATAAAGTTATTATAAATCCAACAGAAGAACAAAGAAATAATAGTAGGTTAACATTAACAGTTGCTGGTACAATTGATAAAATAGCAATGATAGAAGCAGGAGCTGATGAAATACCAGATAATGTAATGTTAGAAGCAATAAAAACTGCTCATGTTGAAATTAAAAAAATATGTGAATTTATTCAAAAAATTAAAGATGAAATAGGAAAACCAAAATTTGAATATACTTCTTTTGCAGTAAATGAAGAACTATACGAAATAATTGCAAATGAATTTTCTGAGAGAATGAAAAATGATGTTCAAACGCCAGATAAACCTGAAAGAGATGAAAAAATAGACAAGCTTACCGAAGATGTAAAATTATGGTATTCTGAAAAATATGGTGAGGATAAGCTTGAAGAAGATTCTACTGCTATATCAGAAGCTTTGTATAAATTAGAAAAGAAAACAGTGAGAAAATTAATTTTGGAAGAAGGTAAACGAGTAGATGGTAGAGGAATTTATGATATAAGACCTTTATCTTGTGAAGTAGGATTAATACCAAGAGTTCATGGAAGTGCTTTATTTAATAGAGGAAGAACACAAGTATTGTCTGTTGTTACTTTAGGAATGAAAAGCGAAGAACAAATTCTTGATGGTTTAGATACAGAAGAATCAAAAAGATATATGCATCAATATAATTTCCCAGGATATAGTGTTGGTGAAGCAAAGTCTTCAAGAGGACCTGGTAGAAGAGAAATAGGACATGGAGCTTTAGCTGAAAAAGCATTAGTACCAGTTCTTCCATCAGTTGAAGAATTTCCATATTCTATAAGAGTTGTATCAGAGATATTAAGCTCTAATGGTTCAACATCACAAGGAAGTATATGTGCTTCAACATTAGCTTTAATGGATGCTGGTGTTCCAATAAAGAAACCTGTTGCAGGTATTTCTACAGGGTTAATTACTGATGAACATGATCCATCAAAATATGTTGTAATTACAGATATACAAGGAATTGAAGACTTTTTTGGCGATATGGATTTTAAAGTTGGAGGAACAAAAGATGGAATTACAGCAATACAGGTTGATATAAAAGTTGATGGTTTAAGTTATGAAATTATTGCTGAAGCTTTTGAAAGAACTGCTAAAGCAAGAAAATATATATTAGATGAAATCATGGCACCACAAATTGCTGAACCAAGAAAAGAAATATCTAAATATGCACCAAAAATTATTAAAATGAAAATTAATCCAGAAAAAATAAAAGATGTTATAGGTTCTGGTGGAAAAACTATTAATAAAATTATTGAAGAAACAGGCGTAAAAATTGATATTGAAGAAGATGGTTCTGTATTTATTTATTCAGATAACATTGAATCTGCTAGAAAGGCAGAGTTAATAATAGAAGAATTAACAAGAGAAATTGAAGTTGGTGGTATTTATACAGGAAAAGTTGTAAGAATAGCTACTTTTGGTGCATTTATTGATTTAGGTGCTGGAAAAGAAGGTTTACTTCATATTTCAAAAATTGCAAAAGAAAGAATAAATAAAGTAGAAGATGTTTTAAAATTAGGTGATGAAGTTACAGTTAAAGTATATGAAATTGATGAACAAGGAAGAATTAATTTAACAAGAAAAGATTTATATTCAGAATAATTGGTTATTTTAATCAATTTTGCCTAATTTTGTTAAAAATGAATTTAATGGTATAATAAATTCATGATTATTAAATATAATATCAGTATAGATTTGTTTTTTGTTATTATACGCTTTTGTAGAATATTAATTTAGTTAAGAAATTATTAATTTTCTATAAAAAACTTGAAAAATTTTCCAGTGAGTGCTATAATAAAAAATGTGTAAAAATATAAAAAAGAAACAAATATAAAACATATGAAAAGAGGTTAAAAATGAAGTATTTATATCTTCTACAACAATCATTGATATGGTTAATAACTATATATTGGGCATATCAAATTGTAATTAGTTTTTGTTCTTTAATAAAATTAAAAGATAAAAAACTAATAATAGAAAAGAATCATAAATTCATGGCAGTTGTACCAGCTCATAATGAAGAAACCGTAATAAGAAATTTAATTGAAAGTTTGGTAGCACAAGACTATCCAAAAGAATTATACGATATATATGTAATAGCTGATAATTGTACAGATGCTACTGCTGAAATAGCAAAAGAAGCTGGAGCAAAAGTACTTAAGAGATTTGACGAACAAAATAAAACAAAAGGTCATGCATTAAATTGGTTTATTAAACAAAAAATAGAAGAAAATGCAGATTATGATGCTATGTGTGTTTTTGATGCAGATAATATAGTTGATAAAAATTTCTTAAAAAACATGAACAAAAAATTATGCCAAGGTGAAGAAATAGTTCAAGGATATCGTGATATAAAAAATCCTACAGATTCTTGGATTTCCGGAGGATATGCTATTTTTTATTGGATGATGCATAGATTTTATCATTTAGCTAGATATAATTTAGGTTTATCACCATTATTAAATGGAACAGGTTTCATGGTAAAATTTGATTTATTAAAACCAGATGGTTGGAATACTGTTACTTTAACAGAAGATATTGAATATTCTTTAATTAATATTGCAAAAGGAAGAAAGCTTGGTTGGGCAGTTGATGCAATAGTTTATGACGAACAACCTACTACTTTTAAAGCTAGTTGGTCACAACGTTCTAGATGGACAGTTGGTCATTTACAATGTATGAAAGAATATACAAAATCATTAGCAGAAGGAGTAAAAAAGTATAAAACTTTAATGAATTTTGACGGATTATTATATATGTGTGGAATTCCTATGATGTTACTAACATTTTTACTATTAGGAGTAAATGGTTTATTATATCTAGGAGCTAAGATGACTTTTGTAGATTTTATAGGTAATATAGTTAGATATTTAGTAGCAACATTTATATTACCTGTTATTACAGGAACTCTTATTATGGCATTAGAGAAAAAACCAATAAAACCAATGATTAAAGGAATTCTATGTTATCCATTATTTATGGGATCATGGATAATTATAAACATTAAATGTTTAATAAAACCTAATACAAAATGGGAAAAAATTGAACATGTTAGAGATATCAATATTCAAGAAATTAAAACAATATAAAATAATAAATATAAAATGAAAAAGGTAGAGAAATCTACCTTTTTTATAATATGAAAATATTTTATATTTTTTATTGTATAAATATAAATTATAGTAATAATTCATATAATAGAAATATTTCATATTTAGTATTGTAAAATATTAAAAAAAATGATAGTATTACAATATAATTTTATAGCATAAAATAGTATATGCATAAATTAAGCAGAAGGGAATTACATATGACTATGACTGATTTTGATAAGCAATTACAAGAAATCTTAGATAGAAATCGTATTTTTAAAAAAGAACCAATGTCTAAGCATACTTCTTTAAAAGTTGGAGGAGAAGCTGACTATTTTGTAAAAATAATAGATTGTATAGAATTAAAAATGTTTTAAATTTAGCAAATAAAAACAATATACCAGTAACTATAATAAAAGAAGGCGGTATTAGAGGAATTGTAATAAAGTTAGAATTAAATGATTTTAAAATTAAAAAAAATTTAAATGAAGTTTTAATAACAGCTGAATCAGGAATGACATTAACAACATTAGCTAATATAGCTTTAAAAGAAGAAATCTCAGGACTCGAATTCTTATTTGGAATACCAGGAACCATAGGTGGTGCAATCAGAATGAATGCTGGTGCATATGGAAAAGAAATGAAAGATATTATTGTTAAAACAAGATATATGACTTATGATGGTAAAATAAAAGTTTTAAATTTAAAAGAACATGAATTTGAATATAGAAATAGTGTATTTTCAAAAATAGAAGGTATTATAATTGATACTACAATTAAAGCGAAAAAAGGTGTATTAAGTAATATTAAAAATACAATGGAACAATATTCAAAATCTAGGCAAAATACACAACCGTTGGATTATCCAAATGCAGGAAGTACTTTTAAAAGAAAAGAAGGAATTATAACTGCAAAACTTATTGATGAATGTGGATTAAAGGGCTTTTCTGTTGGAGATGCTGAAATATCTACAAAACACGCTGGATTCATTATAAATAGAGGAAAAGCAACATCTAGTGATATTTTAAATCTTGTTGAACAAGTTAAAGCGAAAGTTAAAGAAAAATTTGATGTTGATATAGAATTAGAAATATTAGTATTAGGAGAAGATGAAAAATGAAATCTTTTTTAGAATGGTTTAAAGCTAGCACAAAAGTAAAACGATGGATATTATTAATAATAATAGGTATTATTCTTACATGTTATGGAATTTCAAAAATTTTAGTATCAGAGGAAATTACATTTTTTGAATTAGCAAAAATAATTATAATATTTGTGGTTGGATTTGTTTCTATAGTTACAAGTGTTATATTTATTCAAAAACGAAGTTTAGAGATAATTATTGAGGCTAATAATACTTCAACAGATAAAGGTAAAAAAGCCCAATTAAACATTAAGTCTTTAATATTTAATAAAAAAGTATATGAAGAAGGTCCTAAAGTTGTTGCTATAGGTGGTGGACATGGATTGAATACAGTAATAGAGGGCTTCAAAAAGTATACAAATAATATTACTGCAATTGTAACTATGTCTGATTATGGTGATATTCCTACAGAATCTAGAAAGGCTTTAGATACACTTCCTCTTAGAGATATAAAAGATTCCATTATAGCAATGTCTGATAAAGAAGATATAATGAGAAAGCTTTTGAATTTTAATTTTCAAAATGAAAGATTAAGAGGATTAAATTTCGGAGATATATATTTAACGGCAATGAATGAAATATATAGTAATATATCTGAAGCTATTTTAAAAAGTACAGAAGTTTTAAATATAACAGGTAGAGTTATGCCTGTAACTCTTGATGAAATAACAATATGTGCTGAACTTACAGATGGTACAACAATAAAACAAAAAGATAAAATACCAGAAATTGTTACTGAGAAAGTAGAATCTATAAGTAGAATTTATATTTCACCTTCTAATTGTAGACCATCTCCAGGCGTAATTGAAGCTATTCAAGATGCTGATGTTATTATTATAGGACCAGGAAGTTTATATACAAATGTTTTACCAAACTTATTGGTAAAAAATGTAGCCAAAGCTATAAAAGAAGCTAAGGGTCTTAAATTTTATATATCAAATATTATGACTGAACCTGGACAAACTGATAATTATACTTTATCAGATCATATAAAAGCAATAAATGAACATGTAGGAAGTGGAATAATTGATTATTGTTTAGCAGATACAGGAGAAGTAGTACCTGAATATATTAGAAAATATAATAAAGAAGGTTCAGAACTTGTAGATGTAGATAGTAAAAATTTAATTGATTATAATGTAAAAGTAATACAGAGAAATATGTCATGTGTGAAGAATGAAAAAATCAGACATGATCCTGATCGTATTGCTGCAACGATTATAGAAATGATTTGTAATGATTTGAAATTTCATGATATGCAAAATGATACAGAATATTTATTATTGCAATCAGTATTAAAAGAGCAAAAAAAATTGCAACAACAAGAAGAAAAAAGATTAACCAAAATAGCTAAAGGAAAAGTAGGTAAAAGAGAAAAAGCCAAAAAAGAACCTAGAAAAGTAAGCAAATTTAAAGAAAAATATAAAGATAGAGTCGAATCTATTCAAAATACAGATGCTAAAATTGCTCAGAATAGAAGAATTGCAAATGAAATAGAAAAAATTGAATCAAATCAAAGAGAAAATTCAAATAGTAAATCATCTATATTTAATAGAGATACATCTAGAAAGGAAACATTAAAAAGAGAAACCCCAAAGAGAGAATCGCCAAAAAGAGAATCACCAAAAAGGGAAACTATAAGAAGAGGAAGAAGAAGTAAATAAAAATAAAATAAAAGGAATGAATACAAATGAAGTTAAGTAAAAAACAAATTGATTTAAAAGAATGTTTAAATAAAGAATGGGTACTTTCAAATGGGACAGGCGGTTTTTGTTCATCTACAGTTATTGGTGCAAATACAAGAAGATATCATGGGCTATTAGTTGCTCCTTTATTACCGCCAGCTCAAAGACATTTAATTATTTCAAAAGTTGATGAAAGTATTTCTATAAATGATAAAGAATATAATTTGTTTACTAATGTATGTAAAAATTATATATCAGATGGATATAAAAATTTAGAAAGTTTTGAAAAAGAATTTTTACCTGTATTTACTTATAAAATCGAAGATATAAAAATTGTAAAAACTATTTCTATGATTTATGGTAGAAATACTGTAGTTGTCCAATATAAAATAAAAAATGGTAAAAATAATTGTAAATTCAAATTAGCACCTATTGTAAATTTTAGAGACTTTCATCAAATGACTACTAATCACGAATTTTCTCTAAAACAAAGAAATGATAAAAATAAAATAAGAATTGAAGTTGATGGAAATGGAAGTACACCAATATATATATTCTTAACAGAAGGTCAATATATTGAACATGAAAATGATACTTTTAGAAACATGTTTTATTTAAAAGAAGAAGAAAGAGGATTTTTTCCTGAAGAGAATTTAGCAGTTCCTGGAAGATATGAAGTAGAAATTAAAGCTAAAGAATCAAAAGAAATCACATTTGTTGCTTCATTAGAAGATAATACTGAACAAGTTGATAGTAATAAAGTATTTGAAAATGAAATTGAAAGGTTAAAAAAGATTGTTGATAATTCTGGTTTACTAAAAATCAAACCTAGATTAACAAAACAAGAAAAAGAATATAATGAGTTAGTAGAAAAATTAGTTATAGCTTCAGATAGTTTTGTAATAAATAGACCTTTATTTGGAACACATTCAATTTTAGCTGGATATCCTTGGTTTTTAGATTGGGGAAGAGATACATTAATTGCATTTGAAGGACTTTTATTAATAACTAGAAGGTTTGATTTAGCAAAAGAAATATTGTTGACATTTACAAGAGATATAAAATTTGGATTAGTTCCAAATGGATATTCAGGATATGATAATAGACCTTTATATAATAGTGCTGATGCATCATTATTATTATTTGAGCAAGTGAATAAATATTTAAGTTATACCAAAGATTATGATTTTATAAGACAAAATATATACGAAAAATTAAAAGATATTGTAGAAAATTATGGTAAAGGAATTGATTTAGATAATAATAATATTTATATTGCAGAAGATGGATTATTATCTTCTGGAACTGAAACAACGCAGAATACATGGATGGATGCAAAAGTTGGAAATTTTGCAGTTACTCCGAGAAATGGTAAAGTTGTTGAACTTAATGCACTTTGGTATAATGCTTTGAAAACTTTAGAAAATCTTGCAAATAAATTTAACGATAAAGAAGTTGCTAATAATTGTAAAAAAGTAGCTAGTAAGCATCAAAAAGTTTTTGAAAAAGAGTTTTATAATAAAAAGAAAAAATCATTATATGATGTAATAGGAGATGATAAAATAAGGCCAAATCAACTATTTAGCATTTCTACGACTTATCCTATCATAAAACCATCATCTGAAATAGGAAAAACAATTTTTAAAACTGTTACAACTAAACTTTTAACTCCATATGGTTTACGCACTCTTGCAAAAGGTGAAGAAGGTTATATACCTTATTATGAAGGTGATAGTTTTAAAAGAGATATGAGTTATCATCAAGGAATTGCTTGGGTTTGGTTACTTGGATTATATTTTGATAGTTTAAAAAATATTATTAATGATGAAAAAGATAGATTAGAAAAGGAAAAATTCATAGTTGAATATGAAAAGTTTATAAAAAAAGTTTTTAATACATTTAAAGTTGAAATAGATTTACCTGAAGGAATTGGAACTATTTCAGAAATTTATAATTCTATAGCACCTTTTAAACCTGGAGGTACTTGTTCACAAGCTTGGAGCGTTTCAGAAATTTTAAAAATTATTACTAAAATATGATAAAGTATATAGAAAGGACTAAGTTTATATGATAGAAATTCTTGGTGTTAGCAAATCGTATGTTAAAGACAAAAAAACTATTGATAATTTAAACTTAAAAATTAATGATGGAGAAATTTTTGGCTTTTTGGGACCTAACGGTGCAGGTAAAACAACAACAATAAAAATGATTACGGGCATTTTAGATATAGATGAAGGCGATATATTAATTGATGGTACAAGTATTAAAGAAAATCCTGTACTAGCAAAAACAAAATTTGGATTTGTTCCAGATAATCCTGATTTATTTTTAAAATTAAAAGGAATAGAATATTTGAATTTTTTAGCTGATATATATAAAGTGTCAAAAAAAGAGAGAAAAGAAAGAATAGAGAATTTTGCAAAAAAATTTGATATCTATGATAATTTAAATGATAGAATTCAAAGTTATTCACATGGAATGAGACAGAAAATAGTAATAATTGGAGCTCTTTTACATAATCCTAAAAATTGGATATTAGATGAACCTATGACTGGGTTAGATCCTAAATCTTCACATGATTTAAAAGAATTAATGAAACAACATAGTAGAAATAAAAACACTGTATTTTTTTCTACACACGTTTTAGAAGTTGCTGAAAAATTATGTGATAGAATAGGAATTATAAACAAAGGAGAGCTTATTTTTGTTGGAACATATGAAGAAATGAAAAAACAAGTAAAAGAAAATGGCTCTTTAGAAGATTTATTTTTAGAGATTACAGAAAAAAATAATAATTAAATATTATATAGATAAAAAAATAAGCATTAAAGCACAATATCATTAATAAAAAAATAATAAAGAAAAATAAAGAAGAATGGAATATAATTATGAAAGAAATTTTTTTATTAACAAAAATTTTATTTAAAAGTTCGGCAACGCAATTTAATACTAATAATAAAAAAAATAAAGTTTTTGGAAAAGTATTTTTTTATATATTAATTTATTTATATCTTGCAGGATTAATTGGATATATAAGTTATGAATCTATAAAAGTTTTAATGTATATAAATAAGGAATATGTTTTTATAAATATTTGTTTATCAGCAATGCTAATATTTTATTGTATACAAACAATAATTACTAGTTTAAATGTATTATTTTTCTCAAAAGATTTGGAATTGCTTTTACCTTTACCAGTAAAACCAGAAAAAATTGTAGCTGCAAAGTTTAATACTCTTATAATATCTCAATATATAATTAGCACAATAGTATTATTACCAATGATGATTGTATATGCTATTTTATTAAATTTAAACATAATGTTTTATGTAATGTCGTTATTAGTATTAATACTATTTCCTATTATTCCTGTTATATTGACTATTTTTATTACTACAATAATAATGAAATTTACAAATATTATAAGAAACAAAGATGTAGTACAATATTTAACAATTTTTATAACATTTATTTTAATAATAGGAATACAATTTATTTTTGGAAATCCAAATAGTGAGTTAACAGATCAAGATATGGCTAACAAACTGGTACAGACAAATAGTACAATAGAAACTTATTCAAAATTTTTTATAACTATTAAACCAGCCATGAATGCTTTATTAAACTTTGATAGTATAAAAGGATTTGTAAATATTGGAATTTTATTAGTAGAGACTATAGCTGTGTATATAGTTGTTCTTTTAGTTATATCTAAAACATATTTAAAAACAGCTTTATCTGTTGCAACAAATAGAATAAAAAAGAAATCAAATTCAAAAGAAAAGAAAGAAAAAGAATATGATGAAAACAATATATTGTTAGCTTATGTAAAAAAGGAATTTAAGAATTTAAATAGAAATCCTATATTTTTTATGCAATGTGTATTACCTGCTTTATTATTTCCATTAATATTTTGTATACCTATGTATTTGTCATTAAGAAATGTAGGAACTGGAGAAATAGAATCATTGTTTGCTAGTTTATCAAATATTATTAATTCATCATATGGGTTATTAGGTGGATTAGTTGTTGTTTTGTTTTTCTTTATGTTCAACTTTTCTACAGTTGCAGCTATTTCAAGAGATGGCGAAAACAGTGTTTTTATGAAATATATACCAATAGATTATAGTAAACAAATATTATATAAAATAATTCCTGGAATCCTTATTAATATTTTTCCAATTTTTTATGTTCTCATATTATCAAAAATATTAATAAAAAACTTTTCTATAAATATTATATTATTTATAATGTTTATTTCTATGATTATAAATATTTTTAATAATTTTATAATGATTATTATTGATTTGAAACATCCAAAACTAAAGTGGATAACTGAATATGCAGTTGTAAAGCAAAATTTTAATATATTTTTTGCTATGATTATTTCTATAATTGAGATAATTGGATTGATTATTTTAAGAAAATATGTGCAAGATTTATATTTATATGGAATTACTTTAATTTTATTATTTACTATTTTAAACATTGTTATATTAAATTATATTAATAAAAATAAATTAAAATTGTTTGCTAAAATAAATTAATTTACTTTCAAAAATTAATGTAAAAAAAAAGATTTTTAAGTTTTCAAAAATTAATGTAAAAAAAGATTTTTAAGTTTAAAAAAATTAATGCAACAAAAGATATGAAAGAGAAATTAAAAACATTTTAATATAAAAAAACTTGACAGTTTACAATAATACATATAAAATAATAACATAGGGAAAAATACAATATAAATTATATAAATAACAATTTGAATTTAGAATAATTTTGTTGTACATTGAAAATTTAATAGAAAAGAGGTAAAAGTAATTATGCAAACAACTTTAATTATTATTGCCACTGTTCTAATCTCAGCTGTGATTTTTATACCAATAGGAATAATTGTTAGAAAGAAAATTGCAGAATCTAAAATTCAAAGTGCAGAAAGCGAAGCTAAAAGATTGATTGAAAACGTTAAAATAGAAGCTGAAAATATGAAAAAAGAAGAATTAATTAAGGCGAAAGAAGAAGTACTTCAGATAAGAAATGAATTAGATCAAGAGATTAAAGAAAGAAGAGGCGATATTCAAGCACAAGAAAGAAGATTAATACAAAAAGAAGAAAATTTAGAAAAACGTATAACACTTTATGATGGAAAAGAAAAAGAATTGCAAAGAAAATATGCAGAAAATGAGCAAAAAATGGAAGATTTGGATAATATTTATCAAAAAGAATTAGAAGAATTACAAAGAATTTCAGGATTAACACAAGAACAAGCAAAGCAACAATTACTTAATGATTTAAATAAAGAAATTACTCAAGAAAAAGCTGCATTAATAAGAGAATTAGACGCTAAAGCAAAAGAAGATGCTATAAAAAATGCTAGAGAAATTGTTAGTTTTGCAATTCAAAAATGTGCAGCTGACCATACTTCAGAAACAACAGTTTCAGTTGTTTCACTTCCAAATGATGAAATGAAAGGAAGAATAATTGGTAGAGAAGGAAGAAATATTAAAGCACTAGAAACACTTACAGGAATAGATTTAATAATAGATGATACTCCTGAAGCAGTTATTATTTCTGGATTTGATCCATTAAGAAGAGAAGTCGCTAGAATTGCTATAGAAAAATTAATTGAAGATGGAAGAATTCATCCTGCTAAAATCGAAGAAATGGTAGAAAAAGCAAAAGAAGAAGTTGCAACAATTATTAAAGAAGAAGGCGAAAGAGCTGTATTAGAGACAGGAGTTAATAATCTTAACCCAGACTTAATAAAATTAATAGGAAAATTAAAATATAGAACTAGTTATGGACAAAATGTATTAAATCATTCGATAGAAGTTTCTAACTTAGCTAGAATTATGGCTGAAGAATTAGGAATAAATGCAAAAATAGCAAGAAGAGCAGGGTTATTACATGATATAGGTAAGGCTTTAGATCATGATATGGAAGGAACACATGTTGAATTAGGAGTAGAAGTTTTAAAGAAATATAAAGAAAATGATATGGTTATAAATGCTGTACAAGCTCATCATGGAGATGTAGAACCACTTACTCTAGAAGCTGTTTTAGTACAAGCAGCTGATGCAATATCAGCTTCTAGGCCAGGTGCTAGAAGAGAAACATTAGAATCATATATTAAAAGATTAGAAAAATTAGAAGAAATTGCAGATTCTTTTGAAGGAGTTGAAAAATCTTTTGCAATACAAGCTGGACGTGAAGTTAGATTAATTGTAAAACCAGAAAAAGTTTCT
>CANQEK010000044.1 GCA_947594985.1 uncultured Clostridia bacterium | reverse complement strand
TAAATGTTCCTCTTTTTATAATATCTTTTTTAAAAAATGGAAAAAAATTTACAATAAAAACTCTTGTAGCAACATTAATTTATTCTAAAATGATAGATTTATTTGAGAAATTTAATATTATGGTTTCAGATAGGTTTCTAGCAAGTATTTATGGAGGTGTTTTAATAGGAATAGGTCTTGCATTAGTTTTAAAAGCAAATACTTCAACAGGGGGAACTGATTTAATAGCACAAATTACAAGAAGTTATAATATTTATATGAAAATGAGTAATGTTATTATTTTGATAGATATAATTGTTATTGGTGCTAATCTTATAGCTTTTAGAGAGATAGAGATAGGCCTTTATTCAGCAATAGCAATTTTTATTACAGGAAAAATGATTGATATTGTTTTTGAAGGTATTAATTTTTGTAAAGTTATATATATTGTTTCAGATAAATATGATGAGATTATTGAAGTAATAAATAAAGAGCTAGACAGAGGAGCTACCGGATTATATGGAAAAGGTAGCTTTACTCATAAGAATAAGATGATTATAATGTGTGTGTCCAAAAGAAGAGATATAGAAAAAATAAAAACAGTTTCAAAGAAAATAGATCGAAATGCTTTTATTATTGTTGTAGATGCAAGAGAAGTTTATGGATTAGGATTTAAGTAGTTATTTATAAGGAATAATTTCATCAGTATTTTCTACAATATAATCTATACTAGTATTATAAATTTTTGCTAATTTTGATAAGATAGATATCGGAATTGTTCTTTTTCCATTTTCATATAGTGCGTATAATAGATGAGATATTTCAAGTTTTCTAGAAATATCTTCTTTACTTAAATTATTATTTATTCTTAATTCTTTAATTCTTTTACAATACATAAAAAAAATCCTTTCAAAAAATATATATAAATTATATATATTGAGAAAAGATTTTACAATAATGTTTTTGCTATTGACAAATTTGTTATTTTTTGCTATTACTTTCGGGATATCTAGTTGGATTATTAGTATCCCCAACAATATAGTCAATACTTGTGTTATATAATTTTGCTAAAATGCATAATAAGTCAATAGGTATGTCTCTTTTTCCAGTTTCATATAAACTATATTGTGGTCTAGTAATATTTAAAATTTTTGATACTTCTATTTGTGTTAAATCACTATCTTCTCTTAAATCTTTTAAACGTTTTAAATACATATTTTATTTATCACCTACTAATTATTTTATGCAATAATTGTATCATGTATTCAAATAAATACCTAAGAATGTATTTGTTTAAATACATTTAAAAAAATATTAACATTTAAAATAGTTAAATTTATATTTTAAATATTAATATTTTATAAATAAAATTATATAAAAGTATAAAATAAATTTTATTTCTTTTTTGATTCAGGATATCTTTTTATTATATCAGTATTGCCAACTATATAGTCAATACTAGTATCGTAAAGTTTTGAAAGAATACTTAATAAATCAACAGGGATATCCCTTCTGCCATTTTCATATCTATTATATTGAGTTCTACCTATTTTTAAAATATCAGCAATTTCCTTTTGAGTATAATCATTGTCTATTCGTAAATCTTTTAATCGTCTAAAATGCATTAATGAAACCTCTCTTATTAAAATTATTATTACAATATAATTGTACCATGTATTCGAACGAATACTCAAAAATGTGTGCGTTTAAGCACACTATATAAATAAAAAAATTATAGATTTACATGTAAAGGAGGATTTTTCTATTGATTATTTATGAAAAATATAATAAAATAAACTAGTATTATTGTATAAAGGAAGCGATTATGGAACAATATATTTTAGAAAATCAAAATTCATTTAATTTAGTTCATATATTTGAATGTGGTCAATGTTTTAGATGGAATAAACAAGAGGACAAGAGCTATGTAGGTGTTATAAAAGATGCAGTAATTAGAGTAAAAGAAGAAAAAAATAAGATTATTTTTACTGGAAAAACAAATAATAAAGATTTTAAAACGCTTATTAGAAATTATTTTGATTTAGATACTGATTATTTAGAATATAAAGATAAATTGACTAAAATAGATAATTATTTAAAAGAAAGTATAGAATTTGGTAATGGAATTAGAATTTTAAAACAAGATTTATGGGAATGTATAATATCTTTTATAATTTCAGCAAATAATAATATACCAAGAATAAAAAAAATTATTGAAAAACTTTCAGCAAATTATGGAGAAAAAATAGAATTTGAAGGAAAAACTTATTATACATTTCCATCTTGCGAAAGTTTGTCAAAGGCTACAATTGAGGATTTAAGAATGATGGGATTAGGTTTTAGGGATAAAAGGATATATAATACTACTAAAATGATTTTAAATAAAGAAATTGATTTAGAAAAAATAAGAAATTTAAACAATACTAACGATATGAGACAAGAATTGTTGAAATTAGATGGTGTAGGTCCCAAAGTAGCAGATTGCATTTTATTATTTTCATTAAATAGATTAGATGTTTTTCCAATAGATGTATGGGTAAGAAGAGTTATGAATGAATTATATATACATAATGAAAATGAAGAAAAGGTAAATAAAGATGAATTACAAAAATTAGCAAAAGAAAAATTTTTAGGATTATCAGGTATTGCACAACAATATTTATTTTATTGGAAAAGAGAATTAGGGAAAGGTGCTTAATAGTTTATGAATAAAAAAGATAAAAATATATTAATTTTTATAAAGTTCTTAATGTTTATTATTTCTGTTGTAACAATTTATTTTTGTCTAGATGTATTCGGTATAATAAAAGTACCAGAGAAATATAGTATTGCATCATTATTTTATTCTCAAATAGAAGTTATGGCTACAAGTGGAAAAATAATAACAGAAGATATAATTCCAAAAAATGAAATAATATTTGATGACAATAAAGAAAAGATAGAAAACAGAACAATTATTTTTGAAGAGGAACCTAAAAATAATGAAACTAAATTAGACCAACTTATAGAAGACAAAAATGATATACCAAATGATAATGATGGTGAAAATTATATAGAAAATAATAATATTATAAATGATTTAGCAGATTGTTTTTATTATAATCAATTAGATGAATATGGAAAAATAATATATGAGGAATTATATAATAATATTGATAAATTAAAAACAGGAAATTATATTGCTGAGTTTGATACAAGATTTGATGATTTATTGCATCAAGAAGATGGATTTGATACATTAAGAAATTCATTTCAATTAGCAATCAATTCTTTAACATTTGATAATCCATTTTTATTTTATATTGATATTACTAAAATTAATTTAATAACAGAAACTACAACAAAAGCTTTTTCAAAGGTCTATAGAGTATCAATTGGAGGTAATGGAAATAGCTATTTATCAGACGATTTTTATACTGAAGATGATGTTGAAAATGCAATAAATAATATAAATCAAATTAAAACAGAAATAATAAATACAGCGAGAACAAAAACAGATAATATTGTAGAACAAGCTAAAATTGTACATGATTATTTAGTTGATAATGTTGAATATGATGTGACAGCAGGGAGAAATGTATATAATTTATATGGAGCTTTAATAGAGAGAAGAGCAGTTTGCGAAGGTTATGCAAGAGCTTATAAAGATATATTAAACCAAATGGGAATTCCTTGTATAATTGTTTGTGGAATAGGACAAAACAGTTCTGGACTTACAGAAAGTCATGCTTGGAATTATGTTAAAATTGATGAAACTTGGTATGCTGTTGATGTAACATGGGATGATCCAATTATTTCTGGAAATGGAAGGCTTACAGATGAACATAGATATAGCTATTTTTTGGTTGGTTCAGAAAAATTTTTTAGAGATCATCAAGAAGATGGAAATTTAGTAGGAGAATATAAATTTTTATATCCAGAAATAAGTGATGTAAATTACTAATTTTGAAAGGAAATAATATTTTTTAATGAAGTTAAAATTAGTTTATGGAAAAAGTGGTACAGGGAAGAGTAGATATATTTATGAAAGTATAAATAGAAACATGGACAATAAGAAAATTTTTCTTATTGTCCCTGAACAATGTAATCTTTCTGCTGAAAAAAAATTATTTGAAATATCAAAAAAAAATAGTTTAATAGATGTAGAAGTATTAACTTTAAGTAGAATGGCATATCGAGTTTTTAGTGAGATTGGAATTAAAAATAATAATCTTTCTAAAGCAGGAAGGGATATGCTTATTTTTGATTTATTAAATAAAGAAAAATCAAAATTAAATTTTTTGGGCAAATCTGATAAAAATATAGAAATTGTAAATAAAATGTTTACTGAATTAAAAAAACATAATATTTCAGTTGAAAAATTAAAAAATGTTGAAACAGATAGTCAATATGTGAATCTTAAATTAAGAGATATTGTATTCTTATATGATAAATATGAAGAAAAATTAAAAAATAATTTTATTGATGAAAATGATATTTTAACGTTACTTTCAGAAAATTTAGAAAAAACTAATATGTTTAAAGATACATATATTTACATTGATGAATTTTTAGGATTTACAACTCAGGAATATAATATTTTTAAAAAATTAATAAAACAAGCCAATATAATAACTGTAGCAATTACTACAGATGATTTAGAAAGGGAAACTAATAAAGATAAAGATATTTTTTATTTTAATAAGAAGTATGCTAATAAATTAATAGATATTGCAAATGAGAATAATATAGAAATAGAAAAAATATTTTTAAATAAACCATATAGATTTAAAAATGAAGAATTATTATTTTTAGAAAAAAATTTATATTCATCAGTGAAATATCAAAGCCAAAATAAAAATATAAAATTGTTTTTGGCAAGTAATCCATATTCAGAAATAGAATATGTTGCACAAAATATCCACAATTTGGTTAAAAATTGTGGATATAGATATAGCGATATTGGAATTATTGTTGAAGAAATCGAAAAATATTCTGAAGACGCAAAGGCTATATGCAATAAATATAATATACCACTATTTATTGACCAGAAAAAAGAATTAAATCAAAATATTTTAATTAAATTTATAGTGTCTATGTTAGATATTTTTTCAAATAATTGGTCATTTAATTCTGTATTTAATTATTTAAAAGTTGGTCTATTAAATATTAATAAAGAAGATATTTATTTATTAGAGAATTATTGTAGAAAATGGGGAATAAAAGGCAGTAAATTTTATAATAGAAAATTTGAATATGAACAAATTAATGAAATGCAAGATAGATTAGAAAAATTAAGAATACAAATTGTAACTCCTTTAATTAAGTTTAAAGAAAGTACTTCTAATAATAGAACTGCAACTCAAATTACTAAAGAAATTTATAATTTTATTATTGATAATAAAATTAATGAAATATTAGATAATAAATTGAAAGAATATAATAATATTGAAATATCTGATGAATATAATACAAGTTATAAACTTTTAATAAGTATTTTAGAAGATATTTGTTTAGTGTTTAAAGATGAAAAAATTACTTTTGAAAAATATAAAGATTTGTTAGAAGTTGGATTAAATTCTTCTGAAATTGGAAAAATACCTGCAACACAAGATCAAGTGATTTTAGGTGATATAGAAAGAAGTAGAGGTAGTAGATTAAAAGTTGTTTTTATACTGGGGATAAATGACGGTGCTTTTCCAAAAGTGAATAAAGTAGAAGGATATCTTAATGATGATGATAGAAAAATATTAGAAAATAATGGGATAGAACTTGCTAAATCTTCAGTAGATTGCTTATATGAAGAGCAATTTAATATTTATAGAACTTTAACAATGCCAGAAGAAAAATTATTTTTATCATATTCTTCTTGTGATAAGGAAGGAAAATCTATAAGGCCATCAATTTTAATAAAAAAAATAAAAAGACTTTTTCCATTTTTAATAGAAGAAAGTGATATTATTGAAAAGAGATATGTTAAAACTAATAAAAATGCTACTTTTGAACAAGTTTTAAATATATATAAGGAATATTTAGATGGAAAAGAAATACCAGAAGAATGGAAAGACTTAATAAGATATTTCTCATTAAGAGAAAATAAAAAATTTTCAAAAGCTGTTTCAGGAATTTATTATTCTAATAAAGCACAGAAACTTTCTAAAGAAAATATAGAAAGACTATATGGAAAATTTATGAAGACTAGTGTATCAAAATTGGAAAAGTATAGAAGATGTCCTTTCTCTTTTCATTTAACATATGGTTTAAATTTAAAAGAAAAGGAAGAATTAAAAATACAGTCAATAGATACAGGTTCTTTTATGCATGAAGTAATAGATTTATTTTTTAAAGAAATAGATGATAAAGAATTAAATATAAAAGAAATAACTGATGATGATATATTAAAGATTATAAGTAAAATAATAGATCAATTATTAGAAACAAGTAGATATTATATTTTCTCCGCTTCTGCAAAGTTTAATTTGTTAACAAGAAGATTAAAAAAAGTAATATATAAATCCATTTGTTATATAGTTTATTCTATTAAAAATAGTGACTTTAAAATATTAGCACATGAAATAGAATTTAATAATAACGGAAAATTTAATACTATAGAAATTGATGTGGATGGTAAAAAAGTAGAAATTACAGGAAAAATAGATAGAGTTGACATTGCTGAACTTTCTGATAAACAATATGTTAGAATTATAGATTATAAATCTTCAGTAAAAGATATAGATTTAGCTCAAGTTCAAGCTGGTTTACAAATACAACTAATAACGTATTTAGATGCAATATGTGAACAATCTAATTTTGAAGCAAGTGGAGTTTTATATATGAACTTGATAGATAATGTTGTTAAAAATGCTAAAAATCTTTCAGAAGAAGAAATTCAAAATAAAATAAGAAGTAATTTTAAAATGAAGGGGTTAGTATTAGCAGATGTTTCTGTAGTTAAGATGATGGATAATAAATTGGAAAATGGTTATTCTGATATAATTCCAGTTTACATAGGTAAAGATGGAAGTATAAGTGAGAAAAATTCAAAAGTTATTAGTAAAAATGATTTTGATAAATTACAACATCAGGTAAAAAATATAATAAAAGAAATTTCAAAAGAAATTTTAAGAGGTAGAATAGATATCAAACCATATAATTATAATGAAAGAACAGGATGTGATTATTGCTCATATAAAACAATTTGTATGTTTAATACTAATATAAAGGGAAATGATTATAATTATGTATAGGAAGGGGAATTTATGAATATTACTAGACCTACTATTATGGAAGTTAATTTGGATAATTTTCAATATAATGTAGAACAAATTCAAAAATTTGTTGGTAATAATGTAAAAATAATGCCAGTAATTAAAGCAAATGCTTATGGTACTTGGATTAATAAATTAAATGATATAATAAGACAATTTGATATAGTTTCTGTTGCAACTGTTGATGAGGCAATAGATTTACGTATGAATGGTTATGAGAAAGAAATTTTTGTGTTAAATCAACCGTATAAAGATGAGATAAAAAAAGTTATTGAATATAATGCTACAATAGGAATTAGTTCGAAAGATTTTATTGATGAATTAGGAAATTTAGGAAATACTGTCAAAGTTCATATTGAAATTGGTACAGGAATGGGTAGAACAGGAATAAATCCAGATAGAACTAAAGAATATATAGAGAAAATTCAAAAATATAAAAATATAGAAATTGAAGGAATTTATACACATCTTTCATCAGCAGATATAGATGATGAATATACCAAAAAACAAATAGCGTCTTTTGATAGAGCTGTATTAGTTGCAAAGAAAATGGTAAAAAACTTAAAATATATTCATTGTAGTGCTTCAAATGGAATATTAAATTATCCCAATAGTTATTATAATTTAGTAAGACCAGGTATAATATTATATGGATATAAATCTTGTGATAAAGCAATTAAAAAAATTGATTTAAAACCAATATGCAAATTAAAATCCAAAGTTACTTTTTTAAAAGAAGTTCCAGAAAATACATCAATAGGATATTCGAGAAGTTTTATTACTAAAAGGAAGTCAAAGGTAGCAACTATTCCAATTGGATATGCTGATGGGCTAAGAAGAATACTTTCCAATAAAGGTGAAGTTGTAATTAATAATATAAAAGTTCCAATAATAGGTAATATTTGTATGGATTCTTTAATGGTAGATGTTACAGATATAGAAAATATTTTAGTAGGTGATGATGTATATATATGGGATAATAAAATTATAACATTAGATGAAATTGCAAATTTATGCAATACAATTAATTATGAGATATTGAGTACAATATCATATCGAGTACCAAGAGTTTTTAAATAGTATTTATTATAATGTTGGTATCATTAAAAAATTTTAGAGGTATTAAGTTTGAAATTGAATCAAGAAATTATTTATAATGAAAAAGAAGGAATTGAATATATACAATTTAAGAAGTTATTAGAATATGGAATAAAACATGCTTATACTTTGAAAGGTGAGGGTATAAATTTTCGTTCTAATTCTAAAGAAGCAAAGGAATCTTATGAGAAAATTTTTAAAGCACTAAATTTGGATATTAATACATTAGTAAAGCCTTTTCAAAATCATACAAGCAATATTAAATGTATTGATAAGGTTATTCCAATATCACAATTAAAAGATATTGATGGGTTAATAACAAATAAAAAAAATATTTCTTTAGTTACAACAAATGCTGATTGTATTTTATTTATATTATATGATCCAGTAAAGAATGTAATTGCAAATATACATTCTGGTTGGAGAGGAACTTTCCAAAAAATTGTTGAAAAAGCCGTATTAAAGATGATTGGTTATTATAGGTCAAATCCAAAAGATATTTTATGTTTTATTTCTCCAAGTATTCGAAAATGTCATTTTGAAGTTGGCGAAGATGTAAAGCAATTATGTGAGTATATTTTTTCTTTTACTGGAAAAACACAAGAATTTATTGAAAGTATGAAAATTCAAAATAAAGAAGATAAATACTTGATAGATACAGTTCTAATAAATAAAATACTTTTAGAAGAATTAGGAATAAAAAAGGAAAATATTATAGATTGTGAAATTTGTAGTGTTTGTAATAGTGAAAAAATATCTTCATATAGGGTAGAAGGTAGAGAATTTAAATTAGCAACAATGATAGTGAGTTTATAAAAGTGTAAAAAGAGGATGTATAATGATAGAGAGTTTAAATGAATTAAGTAAAATTGTAGAAAAATGTAATAAATGTGATTTATGTTTAAAAAGAAAAAATACAGTGTTTGGAGTAGGAAATGAAAATGCTGATGTTATGTTTATAGGTGAAGGTCCTGGTGCTGATGAAGATATAGAAGGTGAACCTTTTGTTGGAAAAGCAGGAAAATTAATGAATCAAGCATTTATAGGGCTTGGAATTTCAAGAGAAAAAATATATATAGCAAATATTGTAAAATGTAGACCACCTAATAATAGAACACCTTTAAAAGAAGAAGCTAATGCTTGTTTAGATTATCTTAGAAATCAAGTTGTTATCATAAAACCTAAAATAATAGTTTTATTAGGAAACACCGCTTTAAAAAATATATTAGGTGATGAATTTGGAATTACAGCAGCTAGAGGAAAATGGATTGAAAAGAAAGGAATACGATATATGCCAACATTTCATCCAGCAGCGTTATTAAGAGATCAAGTTAAAAAAATTGATTTTTGGAAAGATTTAGAATTAATAAAAAATGAGGCAATTAGCAATAATTATAAAATATAAAAAGAGTACTGACTTCTTTTTTGTCAGTACTCTTTAATAGTCTTTCTCTCTAAAAGTTTCTTCAAATAATAATTTTATTTTACTAAATAATTTTTTAAAAAATTGGAAACCATAAGTTTTTTCTTGTGTTTGAGCAAGTTCATTCATCATAGAATCATATGCTAAAATATTTCCATATTTTAAAATAAATTCTTTTTTTTCATTTAACTTATTCATCATATCTTTATAAAAATCATTAAAGAAGTTATAATTCTCAGTATTAATTATTAAATGATTAAAATTATATAAATTATATTCAAAACTTAATACATCATCTAATGTTTTTATTGAATTTAATTCATTAGTAAAACAATTAAGTATAATAATATTTTGTGTTTCTAATGTTTTTTCTAAAATAATTTTTTTGAAAGCATCAATTCTAGAATTTAGTTTCTTTATTTTTTCTACACTTTTTAATTCGTTAGAACATATTGCTAATTTATTTACTTCTTCTGAAAGCAATGTTTCATATTCAAATATTAAATCAAAATTTTGTTCAATTTTATTATATGTTTTTGCATTAGATTTAGCAATAAAGGTATTTTTAAATACATCATTACTATAAAGTGTACTGTGATATAGTGGATAAGTACCTGTAAAATATATCATTTCATTTAATAATGCTGTTTGTAAAGGATAGAAATCAGGACTTTCAGTTGATAATTCCATATTGTAATATTTTACTGTATCAAGAGGTGATTGAGATGCAACTGATGCCATATGTTGCACGGCAGCTTCATTTAAAGCCATACCACTATTGTTTCTACCTTCCATATTATATAGACCAAGACGTAATAATTTACCATGTTTATTTTTTAATTCTTGCATAAAATGTAAACATTCATGAAGAGCCAAAGTATTTAAGTGTTCTAAATCCATATTTTTACTAAAATAAATAGAGTTATTTTTATAAAAATACTTTGCCATATCCATATCATTTGGCATCTCTGATATATACATATTTAGCCTAGCTAGAGAAATAAATAAGTCATGTTGATTAATATTATGTTCTGGAAATGCATTTGCAATTTTTACAGATATATTGGAAGCAATTTTATTTATTTCTATTGTATTTAATTTACTAATTACTTTTATACCTTCCCTTTTTAAAGTTGAATCTATACTCATTTAAAACTCCTCAAAATCTTTTGTATAGTAATATTATACATCAAAAAAAATAAATATAAATATCAGTGATATTAAGAAAATATTACAATTATATTACAAATAAAATGTAATATAATTATAATATATTTAAAATTCATTGATATTACTACTTTTTTTAAATTTGTTATAATTATGTAATGTTTCAAAACTATAAAATAACGTATTTTAGGTTGATTTTAAGGAAAATTCAAATTATAATGATATTAATTGAAAATAGAAATGGAGTAATATGAAGATGAAAATTTGCAAAGAAAAATTAAAAACAATTTTTGCAGGAACTTTAATTGCTAGCTTTATTTTCTCAGGAAGTGTTTTAGGGGCAGAAAATTTTAAAACAAATTTGTCTGAGCAGTACGAAAATTGGGAAAAATTACCCAATAAAGAAAAACAAGAAACAATTATGCCTAGAAGTTTTGATATTTCAGTACCAGATAATATTTTAGATAACTATAATGTCGATAAAGTACCGAGTTTAGTATCTCAAATATTGAGAAAGAAAAAGACTTCTTTAAAAAATACTATATCATCAGTACCTACTTATTCAAAATACAATAGTGCTGAAAAATTAAATATGAGAATTGAAAATCAAGGAAGAACTTCTGAATGTTGGGCTTTTTCAATATTAAAAGCAATGGAAACCAATATTGCTTTAAAAAGTGGAGTTACAGAGTTACCAGACTTTTCTGAAAGACATATGGATTATTCTACAGCTAGAACCTTTTTAAATGGAATAAATCCAAATGGTTTTGAAAGAGAAGTAGGTAATGGTGGATTAATAATGATGGGATTAGCATATTTGACAAATGGGCAAGGAGCAGTAACAGAAGAAAATATGCCTTTTCAAAATAATGAAGATAAAATAAATATAGAAGAAATAGATAAACCAGTAGATACAGTAGTTAATGATTATTTCTTTTTCCCTACAATTCATAAGTCATATACTAGAGATGAAAAAGGAAATACAGTGAAGGTTGTTTATAGAAATGCAGATGGAGAAGAATATACAAAAGATGAATTGGAAGCAACTAGAAATATTTTAAAACAACATATAGTAGAATATGGTGCTATAGCAACAATGACAGGTGGAAGTATGGCGGAATTTTATAGTAATAAAGATTCTGTTTTTTCATCAAAATGCTATAATTGTAATGTATCTTCAAAGATAAGAGATCATGCAGTTACAATTGTTGGATGGGATGATAATTATTCAAGAGATAATTTTCCAGATGGAATAAAACCTTCTACAGATGGCGCATATATAGTATTGAATAGTTATGGAGAAAAAGCATTTAATG
>CANQEK010000043.1 GCA_947594985.1 uncultured Clostridia bacterium | reverse complement strand
AGCTAAAATATTCATTTTTAATTACTTCTCTCCAAATTTTCAAAGTAGTTGTCTAACGCATTCCACAATCCTTCTGAATTTTCTACATATCCAAATATCATTTTACTTGTTCCTTTATCATAAATCGTAAAGTCTTTTCCATCTGAATACAATGGTGTCCATACTTGACCATCCGAATTTACTAAAATATATTTTCTTTTTCTGAATGAATTGGATTTTGGTTCAATTATAATTGAATTTTCAAATTCCTTAAGACATTCTGTAGAATATTTGAACATTTCATCTGTGATTTCAAATTTTTTTCTGTTTTTAAATGCAATTTCGCCAATTGGTGAATATTGAAACAATTGCCATTTTTTTACACTATTGAAATTCTTTATGATCTCATAAATATCTTTAAGATACATAAAATTGTTTAGATTAACAACTGTGTTAATGCAAACTGAAATTTCAGTTTCATCTAGTTTAGTCAAGATTTTCTTGATGTCCTCTAGTGTAATATTACTTCTAAACTTATTAATAACATCTGTACTATGTCCATCTAATGGAATTCCTAGCATATTAACGTTCTTTAGGCTTTTTACATCAATTTGAGGGACAATCTCATTACCATGAAAAACAACTCTTTGTTTACCAATAATGGGAAGACCTGTTGTATCCATTGAAATTTTTAATCCAAATCCTGCTAATGTATCAATCAACATCACAATATCTTTCCTAGAAAGAGGATCACCTCCTGATAGTGTTACTTTTTGCAAATGATACCGTTCTTTAAATTCTGAAATAAATCTTACTAGTTCATATGTTTCTAGTAAAGTAGTTCCAAAATTTTGATAGCATCCTTTGCATGACATAAAACATCCTTTTCCAGCAGAAACAATTAAACTAGTTTTCATAATAATACCTTCTTTCCTATTAATTTGTAAAGTTCTTACTTTACATGTCAGCAATTATATCATCCAAGTATATTCTTGTCAAATATTTATGTAAATTTTATATTTTCTTGAAAATTATCTAGTTGATATATAAAATCTTCTACCGCATATCATAAATTATTGATAATTGACATTTTATTTATTACTCTCATTACCCTTAGCTCCTACATTTATTTAATATTATTATCACCTGTTACCACAATAAACGAAATTTTATTTTCCAGATTTACCTGATTTATTTTCTTAATCACTTCAATATTATTTAACATTTGCACTTGATTACCTGTAATGACTAGATCTAGTTTTAATTACAATATCATTTCATATTCTTCTTTTCCATTATTATATATCCAATTATTTATACTATGTGTTTTTATTTTTATAACCTATTTCTAACTCTTTTAATATACTTCAAAACATTGTTTTTTTATCCCATATTGCTCTTTAAAATACTTTCTTAGCTTATTTATAAATTATATTTCTTCTATATGTTGATTGAGATGATAATGTGGACGTCTTGATTTATCTTCTAAATTTTTTAAACTTCCATCATATCTTTTTCTCCATCTATAGATGTTCTTTGACCATTCATTAAATTGAATTGATGATTTTTTTACTCCATATTTATATAAAAATTTAATTCCAGACTGTTTATATTTTCATTTTTTAGAATATAAAAAAAAGAATGAACTCTATATATTTAGAATTCATTCTTCTATGTTTTATCTATATCTATATCCATTGTTTGAATTATTATCATCTGACAAGCTGTTTATTGGTGATGGTGGATTTTCATTATTAAATCCAAATGATATAGGGGGTTGAAATGAATTAAACTCATTATTTGCAGAAAAATTATTGCAATTACAATCATTCTTATTTCTATTGCATAATATCATAACAATATAAGCAGTTATAAAAGAAATAATGGTATATACTATAGCAGCTACTAAAAGTTCTGCCGTTCCTCCTAATGCAAAGGCCACTACAATAAATATTGAAAAAAATATTCCTGCTACTTTATATGGACAATTTATAAATGTTTCTAAAATTGCTGAAAGAATTATTGTTGCTATAGGAATAGCAAAAAAGATTAGTAAAATATTCATATGATAAGTACCTCCATTTTATACAGTATTTATAATATAATATTCTACTAATCTTTTTATTGTCACAAATTTAATACATTACTTCTACAAGGCATAATCCTTGTGCTGGTAACGTTTTTCCAGCTCTTTTTCTTTCTTTACTTTCTAATATAGACTTAATATCTTCAGGATTTATTTTACCTATACCTACATCTAACAACGTACCAGCAATAATTCTAACCATGTTATATAAAAAGCCATTACCAGTAAGTTCTATATATATTCTTCCATTATCTGAAATAACTTCTGCTTTATAAATTATTCTAATACTGCTTTTACTGCTAGTTCCACTAGCTTTAAATGCTTTAAAATCATGTTCTCCTTCAAAAAACTTTGCAGCGATTTTCATTTTCTGTATATCTAATTTTACTGGAAAATGATATTCTATATTTCTAAAAATTGCGCTAGCTGTTTCTTGATTATTTATTGTATATCTATATTTTTTTGACTTAACAGAATATCTACTGTGAAATCTTTCATCAACTTCTTCTGCTTTTTTTATTCTTATACTTAATTTTAACTTTGAATTAATTGCTAAAGCAAACTTTTCTATAGGAATATTACTATTAGTATGGAAATTTGCTGTTTGACCAAGACTATGTACTCCTGCATCTGTTCTACCAGAAGCAATTAAATCTATCTGCTCACCTGTAATTTCACTAATTGCTTTCTCTATTTCACCTTGTATATTTAATTTATTTCTTTGTTTTTGCCAACCGATTGAAACCTTTTCCATCATATTCTATTATTAATTTTATGTTTCTCATAACCATTCCTCGTTGATTTTAAATTCTAGCTCTCTTTATTTTCTTTGCTTTCTTCATCTTTTTTTGCTTTATTTGTATGAATTGGCTCTTCTATAAAATTCTTAATAAGTATTTTCTTTAAAACATCTTCTCTTACATCAGCAATTAAAGTTCCATCTTTTGCTATAGATATTCTTCCTGTTTCCTCTGAAACAACAACTACTAAAGCATCTGATTCTTTAGAAATACCTATAGCAGCTCTATGTCTAGTTCCAAGTTCTCTAGCAATATCTTTATCATCTGCTAGTGGAAGCATACAAGAGGCAGCTGCAATTTTATTATCACTTATTACTACTGCTCCATCATGTAATGGAGTATTAGGTTCAAAAATATTAACTAGTAATTGAGGTGATATTTCAGAATTCATTATTATTCCTGTAGATATAATATCTTGTATTTTTATATCTCTTTCAATAACTATTAATGCACCTTTTTTCTGTTTAGATAATTCTACAGCAGCAATAGTTATTTTATATATATTTTCCTTTTTTCTTACATTTAAATCTTTATCTATTCCTAATAATCTACTAAATTTATTAGTGGTTCCTAATTGTTCTAAAGCTCGCCTAAGCTCTGGTTGAAAAACTATTATAAGCATTATAACTCCATAAGACATTAAAGAAGTTAAAATATAATTTAAAATTGTTAGCTTTAAATAACCACTTAAAAAAGTTATTACTATAAGCATAACAATACCTTTTAATAATTGCCATGCTCTAGTTCCTTTTAACATATTAAATACTTTATAAATTAAGAAAATAACTATAACTAAATCTAATATTGTAGTTATTACACTTAAACCACTTATATTACTTAAATTTGCAATAATATAATTTTCAAAAAAATTTTGCAAAGTTTGATTCATTATTATTTATTCTCCTATCTTTTTATTTATTTAATATGTAAATTATTAATGTTGCACACATTGGAAGTATCATTAATAACAAAGCAAAAGCTGCTATAATTCTTACTAACCATTTCTTTTTATTCATTTTTAATCACATTCCTTTCACTAAGTTCTATTATGTTAGAAAAGAACTTATATTTTAAACTTTTTTCTCTTTTCTAATAAAATTACTATATATATTTATAACATAATTATTATTTTTTTTCAATATAATATTATGGAAAAAGAGTTGATAAAACTTAATTATCAACTCTCTCTAAATTATCTAATTATAAATTATTTTAAATATATTGTAGGATTAACAAGAGTAGCATCTTTATACATTTCAAAGTGTAAGTGTGGTTCATCTGCTATTTCAAAACTAGACGATTCACCTACTGTACCTATTGTTTGTCCTTTTTCTACAGTTTCATTTTCTGTTACAAATTCTGCTGTTAATAAATTAGAATAAATTGTCTTAAATCCGTCCCTATGTGATATTGTTATTGTTAAACCATATCTTGGATCATTTTTTATACTTTCAATTACACCTTTTTCTGATGCCGTAACTATAGTTGTTTTATCAGCCTTTATATCTATTCCAGAATGTGTTGTCCATTCTTCTAAAGTATTTGAATAAATTAAAGTATCCATAGCAAAATCTTTTGAAATTTCTCCCACAACAGGTGCTGTAAATTTAAGTTCTTCTTCTGGTTCACTATTTTCTTTATTATTTATTGTTGTATTTTCCTCTTCATTTACTGTATTTTCCACAACAGCTGCTACTGGTTCTTTACTTATATTTTTTTTGGTAGTATTATTTGAAACATTATTAGTTGTATCTTTTAAATTATCACTATTTGTAGTATTAATATTAGTATTAGAAATAGTTAAATCATCTGAATAACTTGTTGATTCCACATCATTAGGAACAATATCTTCCATCATTCCTAAATTTTCTAAATTACTCATAGATTGCTTTTTTAATCTTTTATTGTACATAACAAAAACAGTTAAAAATAAAACTATAGACAATATTAAAACAACACTAAAGATATATACTAGTCTTTTTAATTTTTCCTCTTCATAAAAATCTCTTCTTCCCATATAAACCTCCATTAAAGTAAATAATTATTATAATTATTTGCATTTTTTTGAAGATTATTCACTAATTTCTACATCTTTATAATAATGTTTTATTATTTCATCATATTTTTTTCCTTGTTTTGCCATAGAATCACTTCCACATTGACTTAAACCAACACCGTGTCCATAACCTAGAACAGTAAATTTAATGCTATTCTCTAAAATTTGAAAATTAAATTTTGCAGATTT
Source organism: uncultured Clostridia bacterium (assembly GCA_947594985.1). Classification (GTDB taxonomy): domain Bacteria; phylum Bacillota; class Clostridia; order TANB77; family CAG-508; genus Scatovivens. The sequence goes on along the minus strand of CANQEK010000043.1, from coordinate 7,128 downwards.
TAGTTCAAATATTTTTCTTGCATCTACACCACTAATTTCCATATTACCAATTTTTATTTTTTGAACTCTATCACCATCAGTAAAATTTAAAATTTGTATGCAATTATCTTCTTTAAAATCAATTTTAAAATTTGAATATTTTTCTAACATACGTTTTATTAACTCATCTTTTGATATTTCAACCTCTGAATTATAAGAACTATATGCTTCTTCACCAGATGTTTCTACTGTTTGAAAATATGGGAAATTACCTCCCCATACATTTACAGAAAGCTCTGTTTTTCCACCACTATTACTATGGAATAAAGCATTAATTGGTTCTCCATTATATAAAACAAACTTACCTTTTGTTTCATTTACAGCTCTTACAATTTTATTCCAGTACTCTTCTCTTAAATTTTCTTCCCATCTAGCAAACCTATTTTCTTTAGATATCCAAGCTTGACAACATAACGAACTATCACATACATCTGCTACAGGTTCATGTTTTCCACCATTTTTTATCTGATAAATAGTATAAGTTCTTGCAACAACAGCCTGAGCTTTCAAAGCTTCTAACTCAAAACTTGCCGGCATTTCACTAGCTACTACTCCATACAGATATGTATCTAAGTCAACATTTTCAATAGTTCCACTATCTGTATGCAATAATCTTATATTGCTATATTTTCCATAATCAAATTTTTCTTCAATAATTTCTTCTGTTTCTTCAGAAGATACTTCTTCAGTTTTAAATTGATTAGTAAATAAAATTGGCATCGTAAAAATTAAAATAATGATAAAAAAGAAATAAAATAATATTTTTTTCAAATTTAAAAATCCTTTCTGTATACATTTTTTAAGCTAGTAACATACTTCTAAAATCATTTAATATTTTTTTCTCTATTCTAGAAACATGAACTTGTGATATACCTAAAATATTGGCAACTTGAGTTTGAGTTTTATCCTTAAAATATCTTAAATCTATAATTTTTCTATCACGGGAGCTTAAATTTTTAATAAGTTGTAAAACTGTTATTTTATCAACAATTTTACTTTGCTCATCTTCATCAGATTTTAAAATATCTATTAATTCTTTTCCATCTTCATCAACTTTCTCATTTATTGATTCAACATTTCTTGATGCTTCCATAGCAATATATATATTTTCAGAAGGTATTTCTAAAATTTCTGAAAGCTTATTAACACATAATGATTCTCCTGTTTTTGCTACATATATACGATCTAATTCTTTTATTTTAATTCCTAATTCTTTTACGCTTCTACTAATTCTTATAATTCCGTCATCCCTAAAAAATTTCTTAATTTCTCCGATCATGTATTGTACTGAATATGTAGATAATTCTACATTAAAATCAAAATTAAACCTCTTTATTGCTTCTATAAAACCTATGCAAGCAATTTGGTACAAATCTTCTGCTTCATATCCTCTTCCTAAAAACCTTTTTACTATACTCCATATAAGACCGTTTATTTTCTTCTAATATTTGTGCTAATTTTTCTTTATCACCTTGCTGTGCTTTTGCAATAAGAGCCTTTTCTCTTTCTTGCATTTTCGCCTCCTAATATGTATTTTGCAAATTTTTATTTTTAATTTTTTTATTCATTGTTACCTTTGTACCAAGTCCAACAATTGATTCTACTTTTAGCTTGTCCATAAAATTTTCCATAATTGTAAAACCCATACCAGATCTTTCTAAATTTCCTTTTGTTGTAAATAAAGGTTCTCTTGCTTCTTCTATATTTTCTATTCCCTCTCCTGTATCTGAAACCTCAATCTCTATTTCATCTTCTAATAATATAGCTCTTATTTTTACAATTCCATCTTTATTTGGATAAGCATGTATTATTGAATTTGTAACAGCTTCCGAAACAGAAGTTTTTATATCAGCTATTTCTTCTATAGTAGGATCTAACTGTGATGCAAATGCTGCTACAGAAATTCTTGCAAAAGCCTCGTTTGCAGATTTACTTAAAAATTCTATTTTCATTTCATTTTTTATATTTCTACTCATTTTTATACTTATGATTTTTAAATCATATCCTCCTTAATTTTATTTTTTTTAAATAAATATATTTTAACCAGTTGCCTCTGAGTTTAAATCATCAACAATTTTTATAATTTTTAATATTCCAGACATTTCAAAAATCTTTTTTATATTTTCTTTTACATTTATTAGCTCAACATCTCCTTCATAAAGATTTGCAACCTTATATCTTCCTATAATAAGTCCTATGCCTGCACTATCCATAAAAGATACTTTTTTAAAATCAAAAATAACTTTTTTAGGCATAAATCTTTGTATTTCATAATCTGCCCTTTTTCTGATTTTCTCAACTGAATGATGATCTAATTCCTCTGTAATTTCAAAAAGTAACACCTTGTCCTCTAAGTAATGATTAACTTTCAAAACCCTTAATTACCTCCACTTTCTTTTGATTTTTACTTAATAGAAAACATAATCTTATACTTATTTTTATTTCTATTTGTTTAATAATATTTTCTATTACATTTAATAATATTCTAATATTTCTATTTTTTTCCTTCAAAGAAAAAATAGAAGTTTTGTCGCATTTTTATATGTTTTCGACATTTTTTTCTAATATCACTTGTAATTTTATGTAAATTATGTTATAATTATAAAATCAAATTAAGGAGGTTATGCCATATGAAAAAATGGCTACCCTACGACAGAAAAAATAGTTATGATAGTTATTATGATTGGTCTGAAAACGAAATTGTTGGAGAAGTTTATCTTTTTCCTGAAAAATTACAACTTACTGGTTTTCCTTTCCACACGCTACAAGACGTTTTCCAGATTTATAAAAGTCTTAATGGTCATAACGACAAAGGATCGAAAGAGTTTCTTTGTGAAGCTAAGAAAATAGCTGTGAAACAGCAGTTTGGTCCACTACAATTCAAGGATCAGCAAGTATTGTTTGATTTATTCCAACGGTATTTTTACGAAAAATTTAAAAAAGAAAAGATAAGCTGCTGGGAAGAACTTATTAGCTTCATATCATAGCAGTTTCTTAGCATAAAAAAGGCAGTCACACAATTTGGTTAATTTCAAGTGTGACCGCCTTTTATATATTAAAATTTCATTTTTAATCCTGTATTTCTTTTTTTTGTATCACAATTATTTATCATAAATTCGATTAAATTTTTATTCCCTATAACTATTAATAATTTTTTTGCTCTAGTTATTCCTGTATATAATAAATTTCTTGTTAATAACATATTTGAAGATGGTGGAATAGCAAGTATTACAACATCGAATTCACTACCTTGTGCTTTATGTATAGTAATTGCATAAGCATGTTCTAATTGATCCAATTCTGAAAATGCATACCACACTATTTTTCCATCATCAAACTCTATCTCTATCTGTCTTGTTTCGTTATCTATTTTTATTATTCTACCTATTTCTCCATTAAAAACACCTGTTGAAACCTCATAACTTTTTAAATCATCTCTGCTACCCTTTTCCCAATAAATATCATAATTATTTTTTACTTGCATAACTCTATCGCCTTCTCTAAAAATAATTTCTCCATAATTTTTTTCTAATATTTCATCTTTTTTAGGGTTTAATTCTCTCTGTAAACTTTTATTTAACTCTTTTGTTCCTATCATACCTTTTTTAGTTGGTGTAAGAACTTGTATATTTTTAAAAAATTCATAATTACCAAAACTTTTAAGTCTTTCTTTGCATAAAGACAAAAGTTGATAAAGCATTTTTTCTTGATTTGATTCATTTATATAAAAGAAATCATTTTCAGAATCTTCATCATAATCTCTTTTTCCAATAAAGCTTATACCATTATTTACATTATGAGCATTAACTATAATTTTACTTTTAGCTGCTTGTCTAAAAATTTTATCTAAGTGAACTGTAATAAATTCTTTAGAATCTATTAAATCTTTTAAAATACTTCCTGGTCCTACTGAAGGTAACTGATTTGGATCACCTACAAAAATTACTTTTGTACCTAAATAAATTGCTTTAACTAGGTAATTCATAATGAAAATATCTACCATAGACATCTCATCTATAACAATTACATCTGCATCAACTGGAGTGACATCAGTATCAATGCTTCCTAATTTATCTTCTTCAAATTTTCCTATTTCTAACAATCTATGAATAGTTTTTGCTTCTTCTCCAGTAGTTTCACTCATTCGTTTTGCAGCTCTTCCGTGTTGGAGCACATAAAACAACTTTCTTTTTATGTAATTTATAAATTTCTATAACAAACTTAATAATTGTAGTTTTTCCAGTACCAGGGCCTCCTGTAATTATTGTTACATTATTTTCATTTACTTGATTTATTGCTTCAAATTGTTTTTCTGAAAGTTCAATATCTATTTTTTTTTCACATTTTTTTATTTCACTATTAAAATTTTTAATAAATTTTGCATTATTACAATCTCTCAAGGTAATAAGTTTTTCTGCAATATTTTTTTCCGCTTTATATAATTGTTCTAAAAAAACATATTCTTGTTTATCAAACTCTATAATATGAATTTCAGAAGAAACTTCCAAATTTATAATATTATCTTCAATTGATTTAAAATCAACATTCAAAACACTATTTACATATTGAATTAAATTATCCTTTAAAACACAAGTATTTCCATTGTAACTAGCAACAAGTAGAGCATATTTTATTCCACTTTTTATTCTATAATCACTATCCATAGGAATTCCTATTTGCATAGCTATTTTATCAATACTATTAAAATTAACCCCATATACAATATCAACTAATATATAAGGATTTTCTTGTATTTTTTCAACAGCATTAACACCAAGAGCATCATATACTTTTTTACTATTATTAGCTCCTATTCCAAATTGTTCTAAAAAACTAACAATTTGCCATACTTCCCATTTTTCATTAAATTCTTCTCCTATTTCATATGCTCTATCTTTAGTTATTCCTTTTATTTCAGATAAACGTAATGGTTCAAGTTTAAAAATATTTAATGTTTCTTCTCCAAACTTATCTATTATTTTTCTAGCAGTTGCAGGACCTATTCCTTTAATTGTACCACTCGCTAAATATCTTTCCAAAGCATAAGCATTTTCTGGCATTAATTTTTCAAAAGAATCAATTTTAAACTGCTCACCATATTCTTGATGCACTACCATTTTTCCTTCAAGTTTTAATGTATCTCCGAACAACAATAAATGGTAGATATCCAACAATTGTTATAGGATCTATTGTATTTTCAGGTTGAAATACAGCTATTGTATAACTATTTGATTCATTTTGATATATAAATTCTTCTATTTGTCCTTTTAATTCCAAACTTTTCAACTCCTAATTTACTACTATCCAAATATACCTTTTTTTCTTATTGGTGGTTGCTCATTCATTGTTTTAGAAAGTTCAAGTAATAATTCTCTTTGTTCACGTGTTAAATGCTTTGGAGTTTGAACAATTACAGTAAAAACAAAATCTCCTCTCCAATTTCCATTAACACTTTTGAAACCCCTATTTTTTATAGTAAATTTAGTTCCAGTTTGAGTTCCTTCTGGAATTCTATATTTTTCTTTCGTTCCATCTACCATTGGTATTTCTATTTCTGTACCTAAAGTTGCACCTGTAATTGTAATTGGAATATCACATAAAACATGTTCTGCTTTTCTTGTATAAATAGAATGTTTTTTTATATGAATTACAATATATAAATTGCCTTTTTCCCCACCATTTCTTCCTGCTTCACCTTCACCTTTTAGTACTATTGTTTGACCTTCATCTATACCTTCTGGTATTTTAACTTTTAATTTTACTACTTTTTTATTTATTCCTTTTCCTCTACAATCAGGACAAGGTTCTTTTATAACTTTTCCGCTTCCTCCACAATGGCTACAAATTTTTTGCGTTGACATCTGTCCAAATGGAGTTGTAACTATTTGTTTTATTTTTCCTGTTCCTCCACAAACAGAACATTTCTCTGGACTAGTTCCTCTTTTTGCACCTGTTCCATTACAAGCGTGACAGATTTCATTTCTATTAATGCTTATTTCTTTTTCTACACCAGAATACGCTTCTTCAAAAGTAATATCTAAGCTTAATTTTAAATCAGAACCTTTTCTACTTGCAGTAGATGACCTAGTTCTTGAACTTCCTCCACCAAAAAATGATGAGAAGATATCTCCTAAATCACCAAAGTCACTAAAGTCAGAAAATCCTCCAAATCCATCAAATCCAGAACCATAAGAATAATATCCTCCACCTTGGCTTCCACTATTAAATCCTTGTGGTCCATCAAAACCAAATTGATCATACATTTGCCTTTTTTGCTTATCTGAAAGCACTTCATATGCTTCATTTACTTCTTTAAAATTTTTCTCTGCTTCTTGCTTATTGTCTGGATTAGCATCTGGATGATATTTCTTTGCAAGTTTTCTATAAGCTTTTTTTAATTCTTCATCAGTAGCACTTTTACTTACTCCTAATACCTCATAATAATCACGTTTTTGAGCCATTATTATTTAATCCTCCTAAAGTTTAAACATATTTATTTTTATTATCTTTTTTCACAATTTCTATTTAAATTTATTTAATATTATAAAATTTTTTATTTTGTATTCCCTTTTATAATAGCTATATAGAGGTCAGACTTTCTATTCTGACCTCTCTTATAACCATTATAATTGGTTTTTATATTTTATTTGTTTTCATCATCATTATTATCATCTTCTACTTTATAATCGGCATCATAAACAGTTCCTTCCTTAGCTTCTCCAGAATCTGTAGTTGTTTCTGTTGTAGTTGTATTTTCAGTATTTTGAGCTGCTTGAGCAGAATATAATTTTTCAGATAATTCATAAAATACTTTTGTTAATTTTTCAGTAGATTCTTTAATTGTATCTATATTATTTGTTTCTAAAGCTTTTCTAACATTTTCAATTTCTGTTTCAACTTTAGCTTTTTCTTCACCGCTAATTTTATCACCTAATTCTTCTAATGTTTTCTGGCTATTATATACTAAACTTTCAGCATTATTTCTAACTTCAATTTCTTCTTTTCTTTTCTTATCCTCAGCAGCATGTGCTTCGGCATCTTTAATAGCTTGATTAATATCATCTTCAGAAAGATTTGTACTAGCTGTTA
>CANQEK010000042.1 GCA_947594985.1 uncultured Clostridia bacterium | reverse complement strand
AAGAATCCTTCTTTATCTTCGTCAAAATCAAAACAAATAAAATATTCAATAAAAAATAATTTATCTTTTTTTATTTTTTTCATTACGTCTAAATATTTCTCTTCAAAAAATATAGCTTTTGCTTCACTTCGTTCTGCCAAAGAAATAATTTCATTGTCTGGTAAGGATTTATCTAATGGAACTATTACCTTATCACCTGTTGTTACTGCATAATATGCAACTGTCCATTCATATCTATTTTTAGAAATTAAAGCTATATTTTGTTCTTTTAATCCTAAATCATTCAATGCAGTTCCCACACAATCAATTTCTTTTTTAAATTCTTTATATGTAATATCATAAAACTCTGGTATTTCATCTTTTTTATACATTCTTTTTTTAAATTTAAATGCAGGCCTATCCCCATATAATTCAATAGTTTGATTTAATAAATCTTTAAAATCGGTTATGTTTCTAACTTCATAATAGTTTTCCTTCATGAAAAACCTCCAAAAATAAAAAATTTTTTTATTACTTTAAATCACGATATTTGTTTTCAAACATTATTATATAATTTATTTTAAAAAATATCTATTGTAATGAGCAGTCAGTTTTATTATTTTTTTTACAGTCTGAATAAACTATATTTTCTATCCAATTTTTATTTTCATCTATATTATTTCTTACATCTGTTGCTCTTATTGGTACAATTTTTCTTTCATCATCTACACGCCTATCTATAATATTCATATATTTTGCAACACATTCTCCATATTTCTCACTACTATAAAAATGTGTTAATTTCTCATCTTTCATAATTTCAGTCAAATATTTCATTTGAATATTAACACTTTCATCATCTAAACCATATTGTTTAGGAGGATTGTGTGCAAATTTTACTTCAACATTAGGGTATAACCTTTTTATCCAATTTGCTCTTTTTTCTGTTGGAATATCTATTAAATCAGTATCATATACTACAACAATAACTTTATCCATTTCTTTTATTGCTGTTTCTATTAAATATTGATGTCCCTTATGTAATGGAGCAAATTTTCCAATTGTAAATCCTACTTTTTCCATATTATCTTTCATCTTTATTCCTCTTTTATTATTCATATCTTAAAGCATCTATTGGATTCATTTTAGCAGCCTTATTAGCTGGATAATATCCAAAAAATACTCCTATACTCATTGAAAATACTAATGAAATAATTATACCTGGAATAGAAGGTTTAGCTGGATATCCTAATAGATTTGAAGCAATAATACCTCCAACAATTCCTAATATTACTCCAATAATTCCACCTATTAAACAAATAATCATTGCCTCTACAATAAATTGTGTTCTTATTGAAGAATTCTTTGCTCCCAAAGCTTTTCTAGTTCCAATTTCTCTTGTTCTTTCTGTTACAGAAACAAGCATTATATTCATTACACCTATACCACCAACAATTAATGCAATTCCTGCAACAATAGAAATTGCAAGAGTAATAGTAGATAACATTTCTGTAAGCATTGAAACCATGCTTCCCATTGTAAATGCTGTAACATCAGCATTTCTATTTGTTTTATAATAAGGTTTAAAAAAATCTTGTAATCTTGATGATAAATCATCTGAATTAGTACCTACTTTAGTAATAATCTGCATATATGGATGTTTTATTTCTCCATGTTCAAAGCTTGATGAAGTTTTAAGAGGTATATATAAATCTGTTGTTACATTATTACCTGATACCATCATTCCCATCATATAATTTTCTTGATATTCATAAACACCTACTATAGTAAGTTTTACAATTTGGTTGTTATTATTTACTTCTATTTCTTTTCCTAACGCCTTTTGTATATTACCATCAAAAAGATTATTAACTAATCTATCTGACACTATAGTTGTATTTTTTCCATCATTAAAATCATTCAGTGAAAACATATGTCCACCAAGAAACGTTAACTCATTTGTTATAAAATAACCTGGAGTAACTCCATAAATATTAACATTTGAAACATTATTATTTATATCAACTTTTCCTGTTCCGATAGAATGTTGAATATTTATTGCATATATTTTATCTTCAAATCTTTCACACATTTCTTTTATCATTTCATCTGTTAAATAATCATCTTCTGTAATTTCTTTAGCACCGCTTATGTTTCCAAATTTTATTCCATCAATAGAAGTCATATCCTCTTCTTTATCATTTTTTTCTTTAATCATTACATAAACATCATTTGCACCCATGGCTTGCATATTTTCAGAAACAGATAAAGTAAGAGAATCACCTACTGTAATAATTGCAATTACAGAACCGATACCTATTATTATTCCTAACATTGTTAATAATGCTCTCATTTTATTTGAAAGGAGACTATTGATAGCTAAAGTTATATTTTCTAATAATAACATTTACTTATTCATTACCTCCCTCTGTATTATTTGTATTAAACTGGCTATTTTTCTTAATATTTTCATCTCTATTTTTAGTATTATCTGTAACATCAATTATATTTCCATCTCTAATTGATATTATTCTATCTGTTTCAGATGCAAGTTCAATAGAATGAGTAATTAATACTATAGTTTTATTTTTTTCTTTATTTAATTTATGAAATAAATCCATAACTAAACGGCCAGTCTTAGAATCTAACGCACCTGTTGGTTCATCTGCTAAAATTATTGCCGGGTCATTAGCCATAGCTCTAGCTATAGCTACTCTCTGTTTCTGACCTCCAGACAATTCTTCTGGTAAATGTTTGTCTCTATCACCCATTTCTACTAAATCTAATAATTCTCTTGCTCTTTTTATTCTTTTACTTCTTTCAATACCTGCATAAAGCATTGGAAGTTCTATATTTTTAAGAGCATTTGTTTTTGGAATTAAATTATATGTTTGAAATACAAAACCTATTTTTTGATTTCTAATTTCTGATAATTCTGAATCATCAGCTTCTCCCACATTTATTCCATCTAATATATATTCACCTGAAGTAGGTCTATCTAGAACTCCAATCATATTCATCAGAGTAGATTTTCCAGAACCCGAAGGTCCTACAATCGAAACAAACTCTCCTTCTTCAACCTCTAAAGAAATACCATGTAATATTTCTAATTCATTTGGTTCACCAATATAAAATTTTTTTACTATGTTATCTAATTTTATAATTGACATTTTATTTTCCCTTCTATATTCCAGCATCTGCTCCCATTAATTCTATAAGAGCTTCTATTGAATCTGATGAATTTCCTGTTGGAAGTACAACTTTCATTCCGTCTTTTAATTTATCAGAAATAATTTCAATATAATAAGAACCTTCTATTCCCGTTGTAACATCTAATTCTTCTTTTTCTCCTGTTTTTTCATCTTTTAATATTTCAATATATTTTGAACCATTTTCTCTTTCATAAACTGCATCATTTGGAACTGACCATACTTTTTCTTTACTATCTGTAATAATACTTAATCTAGCATTCATTCCTAAACGCAATCTATCATTTTGATTGTTTAATGCAATTTTCACTTTATAAGTTGCCGAACTACTAGTAGGCATAGTTGTAGCAGCACTTCCCATAGATGGCATTGTATTTGTTGTAGCACTAGAAGCTGTATAAATAACTGTTCCTTCTAATTCTTCATCTCTTGTTGCATCTGTTTTTATTAAAACTTTCATTCCGTTTTTAATATCAGCAATATCATATTCATCAATCTCAGCCTCAACTACAAAAACTTCTTCTCCTTCTATCACTGCTATTGTAGTGCCTGAATATAAATCTCCTGCTTTTACAGAAACAGATGTAACAGTACCATTTACTGTAGATTTTAGTATCCCTTCTGCAATCTGTTCTTGAATAGATTTTATTTGTGATTCTTGTGTTTGTGTATTTAAACTTGCACTTAATTCTGTATTTGATAGAGCATCTCTCATACCAGCTATAGTACTATCTGTTGCAGTAGAAGTAGTATTAAGAGTATTAACTAAAGTATCATAAGTTGATTTTAAACTATTTACTGTTGTTTCAAGTTGTGACACCGTTGCTTGTGCAGTATTAACACCAGATACTAAAGAATCATAGTTATTTTTTATTGTTGTATATTCATTTAATTTAGTTTCATATGTTGGTTTATAAGCATAAAATTGACTAGTTGCAGCATTAAATCTCGTTTCTGCATCCTTATATTCCTGTTCACGTTCAGTTTTTGTACTAACATCAGCATTTTTATAAGCAGCTTCTTTTGATTTTAAATCATCTGTTGCTGAATTTAATTCAGTTTCTAGTCTTTTATATTCTTTTTCTATTGGACTAAAAGCAATTTGTATTTGATCGTACGATTTCTTTATACTATCTAAATTTCCTTGAGTTGTTGATAATACATTTTTTGCAGTATCTAATTGTTTTTTTGCTTCTTCATATCTACTTTGAGCAGCATTCACTTCCGCTTGAGTAGTTGATATTTGAGTATCTTTACTTGTAATTGCATCATTTAAATTTCGTTGAGCACTTTGAATTCCAATATTACCTTGTGCTTGAGATATATTTAATGAGTTTTGTGCAGTTTTTAAATTTTCTTCTAAACTAGATGTATCAAATGTACATATTACGTCACCAGCAGAAACTCTATCTCCTTCTTTTACATTTACAGTTTTAATTTTAAAACCAGTAAGCTTAGAATTAATATTTTGAGTAGTATCAGTATTTATAACACCAGTCGCACTAATACTTGTAGCTATATCTCTTTTTTCAATTTGTTCAAATTCTATTTTTGGTTCTTCTTTTCCTTTTGGTCTAAAAATTAAAAAAACAATAACCAAAATAACTATTATAATTAAAATTATAAATTTTTTATTTTTCTTAATTTTCTTATTTTCCATTATTTAGTCAAAACCTCTCAATCATTTATATTATAATATATTTCTCTTTCTCTAAATTATTATTTTTATATTTTATCACAAACAGAAATAAATTTAAAGTGTTTAATAAAACTTTTGTAACATTTTTGTAATGTATTTTTTGAAATTTATATGATATAATTTATTTGTTAAAATTTACATACAAAATAGGAGGAAAAATGTTAAATATACCAGCATTAGAGTTTAAAGAAAGCAATTCTTATATTAATAAACAATTATCTAACTTAGATACAAATAAAAAGTTATTATTAAATATTATATCTTATTTACAAACTAATAATAACATTACTCTATTAAACTCATCTAATGAACAATTAAATAATATAAACCAAAATATCGACAAACTCAATAATTTGAATTCTGGTATTAGCAATATTAATAATAGATTATCAAATCTTGTTTCAGAAAACATTTTCGAAGATAAAAATTATTATATAGATAAACTAACAACAATAAAAAAAGAAGTAGAAAATTATTTTGAAGAGTTTAAAGAAATAGAACAAAAATTGATAACTGACAATAAAATTTTTGATGAATTTATTTCAACAAATAATCTATTTTCTATAAATATTAATGAAAATATTAACGACGATATTGACGATAATATTAATGAAAACGTTAATGAAAATATTAATGATACCTCAGATATATCTAATAATATAGAAGAAAAAATAGAAACAATAAAAAATGCTTCATCAGATAATGATATTTTAATAATTTCAGAAAAATTACAAAAAGTTTATCTCCCTTATAAAATTTCTGATTTAAAAATTTATATGGAAAAAAATCCAGAATTATATAAATCTTTAGAAGAAGTTGTAGAAAAAGAATATTCTTTACCTTTTAACTTTTTCTCTAGAAGGCCTTCAAAATCTAGATTTTCAGCTACATATAATCTTCTTAGAAATCAAGGAAATAATTTTATAAAATCTGTATCTTATGCTTTTAAATTACTTGGAAAAAGAGATTTAAACCCTGCAATAATTGTTTCTTGTAAAACAAAGGAAATTCTAGAAAATTATTTATATTGTTTAGAAACAAATAATTTAGAAAATTTTAAGTATTTTAAAATAATTTATGATATTAACCCACTACCATAAATTATATAATTAACTTATTAAACTTTAAAATAAATTAATCTTGATAAAATATTTAATTATTTATAACCTTAAATATTTTTTATACAAAAATGAACTCAGATTATTAAAATATGTTATTTAATAATTTGAGTTCATTTTATTTTAATAAGTTAATTTTAATTTTAAATTCTAGTTTTTATTTTAATATTTTACAAAATTATACAAATTAATCCTCCGCTTCCCTCATTTACAATTCTTTCCAAGGTTTCTTGCAACTTAATTTGAGCCTCTTCTGGCATTCTAGCAAGTTTATTTTGTAAACCTTCATTTACAAGTTCATGTAAACTCTTACCAAAAATATTTGAATCCCATATTTGTTTTGGATCATTTTCAAACTCAGAAAGTAAATATTTTACTAAATCTTCTGACTGTTTTTCACTTCCAACTATTGGTGAAACCTCTGTTTCTGTATTAATTCTTATCATATGAATTGAAGGCGCTTTAGCTTTTAATTTTACACCATATTTTGAACCCTGTTTTACAATTTCAGGTTCTTCTAAAATTAAATCATCAATTCCTGGTGTAACAATTCCATATCCCTTTTCATTAACTTCATGAATTGCATAGGCCATCTTGTCATACTCTTTTTTTATTTTTGCAAATGAAGAAATACAAGAAAATAATTCTCCTTCATTTTTTATCTCAACACCCGTTATTTTAGTAAGCATATTATAAAATAATGCATCATTAAGTTCAGCATTAACTGTTACTATTCCTGTTCCTAAATTTATTTCTTCTATATTTGATTTTTTTATTTCTTCACACTCTTGCAATTTTAAATAGTTTTCATTTATATCTTTTAATCTTCTAGTTTCTGAAAATGCTTTTTTTACACTTTCAAATAATGAAACTTTCAATTCATTATTTATATCTAATCCATCAATCCAACGTGGGAATTTTACTTCTACTCTTTCAATCATAAATTCATATAATAATTTAGAAAATATTTCATTTATATCATTTAAATTTAAATCAACACAACTAATGGGCATAACAGTTGCACCATATTTTTCAGATAAATTTTGAGCCAAGCTTATACTATAACCATCATTTGGATTTTGACAGTTCATAAGTATAATAAAAGGCTTATTTAATTCTTTTAATTCTCTTACAACTCTCTCCTCTGCTTCTACATATTCTTCTCTTGGTATATCAGTAATACTTCCATCAGTTGTAATAATAATTCCAACTGTAGAATGTTCTACAATAACTTTTTTAGTTCCAAGCTCGGCTGCTGTTTCGAAAGGCATTTCATTTTCTGACCAAGGTGTTTTTACCATTCTTGGCATATCATCTTCCAAATAACCTATAGCATTATTAACAAGATATCCTACACAATCTACCAATCTTGTTTTTAATTTTACATTTCCATTTAAATTTATTTCAACTGCTTCATTAGGAATAAATTTAGGCTCTGTAGTCATAATTGTTCTTCCACTAGCACTTTGTGGTAATTCATCAACAGCCCTTTCTTTTTTATATTCATTTTCAATATTAGGTAAAACTAAAAGTTCCATAAATTTCTTGATAAATGTTGATTTTCCAGTCCTAACAGGACCAACGACCCCTATATAAATATCTCCTTCAGTTCTTTTTGCAATATCTTGATATATCTCCATATTATCCATAAAAAATACCCCCTATAAATATGTACATCTTTTTACTAATTTATATTAGGGTATTTATTTTTTATGACTAAATTTTAAATGGAATTTTTAAATTATTATACTCTTACATACACCTTTTGTTATAACAATCTTTTTCATATTTAATTCTTTACAATACTTTTGCTTTATTATACTACACTTGAAAAATTAATTTGTAAAAAAATAGTATATTTTTCAATAAAAAAACAATAATAATTTTAAATAACTAATTTTAGGAGAAATCAATGATAAAAGATATATTCAATAACATATTTAAATATCAAGAAAAAACAAAATATGAATTTATATTGCCTAACACAGAAAATAACATATCTGAAGATACATTTTATATTTCTGAAACAAAAACAGTATCAAAAGATTTAGATGATAATAAAGAATTCTTAAAAATTAAATATAACATGTTAATAAATAGCGATATTAAAATGAGAGATTTTACTTTATCTATACAACATAAAAAAATTCCTGCTTTTTTATTATATATAGACGGTATGGTTAGTGATGATGCTATAAATGATTTTGTTCTTCAACCACTTTTATTAAAAAATTCTATAAAAATGAATGAACCTTTAACTACTATTACTGCACAAAAAAGCTTTACCAAATTTAATTTAGAAAACTTTATTTATTCAAGTCTTATTCCTCAAAATAGTGTAAGCAAAGAAAATAAATTTAAAGAAATTATTACTAAAGTAAACGCTGGTTTTTGTGCTCTATTTGTAGATTCTATTGAAAATGCTATATGTGTAGAAACTAAAGGTTTTAAAGGGCGTACAGTAGATAAACCCGTTACTGAAAATGTTGTTAAAGGTTCTCATGAAGCTTTTGTTGAAAATATTAGGACTAATACATCAATGCTTAGAAAAATAATAAATAATGAAAACCTGATAATTGAAGAAACTGATGTAGGAAAAATAAATAAAACTAAAGTTGTAATATGTTATATTAAAAATTTAACAAATGATGATTTAGTCGCTGAAGCAAAATACAGAATTAATAACTTAGATGTTGATTATTTATTATCTTGTAATCAGTTAGAGCCCTTAATAAAAGATGATTGCAATACTGCTTTTCCACAAACTATTTCTACAGAACGTTCTGATAGAGCCTGCACATATTTACTTGCAGGAAGAGTTGTTGCTTTAATTAATGGCTGTCCTTTTGCCTTAGTATTACCAGCTGTATTAGTTGATTTTTTAACATCACCAGAAGATTATAATCTAAATTATCATTATGCTAATTTTTTAAGATTTTTAAGAGGATTTGCTTTAATATGTGCTTTAATAATTCCTGGCTTGTATGTTGCAATAACTATGTATCACTATGAAATAATACCTTCAGAATTATTATTTGCAATTATAGCAGCAAGAGAAGCTATACCATTTCCTATATTATTTGAAATAATAATTATGGAATTATCTTTTGAATTAATACAAGAAGCTAGTATACGTGTTCCAAATTCTTTTAGTACAACCGTACGGAATAATAGGTGCACTAATTTTAGGTGATGCAGCTGTATCAGCAAATATTGTAAGTCCTATACTTATAATAATTGTAGCTTTCTCTGGTATTTGCTCTTTCACAATACCAGATAATTCCTTACGTTTTGTTATTCGAATGTTTAGATTTATGTATATTATTTTAGGATATATAGCAGGATTTTTGGGAATTGCACTTGGATTTTTTATACATTTTGCATTACTATCTACTCAAACATCTTTTGGAGTACCATTATTCACACCATATATACCTTATAGTAGTTTATCAAAGAATTCAAATTTATATATACAACCTGTTTGGAAACGTGAAAGAAGAGACAAATATTTAAATACCAAAAAACCAATTTCTGAAAATCATATTAGTATGAAATGGAGACAAGATGGAAAATAATTATAAATTAGAAAAACTTGAATTTATTGCTTTAATTTCGCTGATTATGATAAATAAATTAATACTAAATATACCATATTATATAATTGAACTTGTTGGAAGCGGTGCAATTACAAATATTATATATGTTGGAATCATAGATTTTATTATCACTTTAATAATTATAAAAATGTTTGATAATTTTGAGAGTTCTGACATATTAGATATTTCTAATTTTCTTGGCGGAAATATTTTAAAGAATTTAATTGGAATATTTAGTATTATTTTATTCTTTATAGTCTCTTTTATAACATTAGTAGACTTTTCAAATGTACTTCAAACTATATACTTTTCGGATTTTTCGAATATATATATTTTAATATTTTTTATAATAGGAATATTATGTGTTAATTTTATTGGTTTTAAATCAATAATAAGAAATATATGTTTTATAATTCCATTTGCAATTATTAGTGTAATTGTTACATTTTTTGCTGTTTCTGGCAATTTAGATGTAAACAATCTAACACCACTTTTGGGAGAAAGTTATCATAAAACTTTTATAGTTGGATTAAGTAATACTTTTAGTATGTATATTATTGTTTATCTATATTTTACTAAACCATTATTAAAAGATTCTAGCTCATTTAAAAAAGTATCAATAATATCTTATATTATTTCATTTTCTTTACTAATTTTAACTGTAATTTCAATGTTAACTTTATTTAATACTGGATCAAGCAGTGAACCAATTAATTCATTATTCTTACTTTCCAGACAAATTGAATTAGGGCAATTTATACAAAGAGTAGATGCAATATTTATTCTTCTATGGATTTTCTCAATATTTTCATATTTAAGTTTTGTTATTTTTTTAATAAATCGAATAATAAAAAAAATAACAAATATTTCAAATGAAAAAATGCTCTCATACCCTATTTGTAGTATATTATTTGGTTTAACATTGATTCCTGTAAATATATCGCAAATACATTTTATAGAAAATACTTTATATAAATATCTAATTTTAGCATTTATGTTTGGGGTAGGAATTATAATACTTGTCTTGGCAAATTTAAAGAGAATAAGACATTAAATTATAGTAACCAAGAACAAGAAAGGAACAATTTTATGAAAAAAACAATTTTATTAATTTTTATTTTAATAATTTTACTTTTTTCACTCACTGGTTGTAGCTCTATAAATGGAATAGATAATTATTATTTTATTATTTCATTAGGCTTAGATAAAAGTGATTCTGGTTTAAAAGTAAGTATACAAATACCTTCTAATTCTTCTCAAGATTCTTCAGGTGGTTCTTCTACTCAATCTGCTGAATACGAAATCTTTTCAGCAGAAGGAGTAAGTATAGATGAATGTATAACTATTTTGAATAATTATTTAAATAAAAAAATCAATTTATCTCATTGTTCTGCTCTTATTATTTCAGAAGAACTTGCAAAAGAAGGAATTCAAACTTATATTAATACTTTAAGTAATAATACAGAATTACGACATAGTTGCAATATAATTGTAAGTAATGGTACTTCAATTGACGTTTTAGAAAACATATCTAACTCAGGTGCTGTATTTTCAGCAAGACTTTATGATTATTTAATAAATAGTTCAGAATATACTGGCTATACCATTCAATCTTCATTTGGAGATTTCTTTCAAGCTCTAGAAAATGATTATTATGAACCTACAACAATTTACACTATAATTTCAGATAATACTATTCAAACATCTGGTATAGCAGTATTTCAACGTGATAAAATGATAGGAACTTTAGATATTACAGATACTATCGCACACTTAATCACTATTAATAAATTAGAAAAATCAACTATAACAATAAATAGTCCATTTACTGAAAATGAAAATGTTGATTTAGACATTCAATTATACAAAGATACAGATATTTCTATAGATATAATAAATGGTTCTCCTTTAATAACTTTAAATATTTATCCAGAAGGAATAATTAGAAGTTCTGGTACAGTATTTAATTATACAGACTCTGAACAAATAAAAACTCTAGAAAAAGCTACAAATACTTATCTAGAAAAAATATTTAAAAATTATTTATATAAAATCACTAAAGAATACAATTCAGATATTGTTGGATTTAAAGGATTTTGCCAAAGTAAATATTTAACAAAAAAAGAATTTGAAGAAATCCATTGGGAAAATATTTTTAGAGATTCTTATTTTAATATAAATATTAATTCAAAAATAAATTCTAGCAATTTATTTAATAAACAATAGGAGGATATTGATGAAATATTTAGCTATGATATTTCTAATATATATGTTCATAAAAAGTATTTGTTATGGTATTTTTGAAATAAATGAAAAAAATAACAAATTTGGAGGATTAGTAGTAATATTTCTTTCTTTAATAGGAATCATTTTACCATTTACAGTAATTTTTTTATCATATTAATACTATGGATTAAAATAATGCTTCACAAAAATTTGATGTACAAACACAAGCCGGACAATATTTAGTTTTGTCTTTTATAAACTAAATATTGTCCACTTTTGTTCCATTTTATTAATTATCTTATTATAAAATTACTAAAATAAAAATCATTAAATTATTTTACTATTTTGCTTGAATTATAAAACATAATATGCTAGAATATTTATTGTTAATTTATAAATTAAATATAGGGGTATAGTGTTAATGGTAGCACATCGGTCTCCAAAACCGCCTGTGAGGGTTCGAATCCTTCT